>JBJERT010000276.1:2217-3583 GCA_051882435.1 Faecalibacterium sp. | reverse complement strand
CGAGGTGCTCTCTCATGCAAAGCTCTGCTTCTTCCCTGCTGCGCGGCCCGGTGCGCCCGGCGCTGCTGCGGTATGCGCTGCCCGTTATCCTGAGCATGCTGGCCACGCAGCTTTACACCGTGGTGGATACCATGATCATCGGCCTGTGCCTGGACGCCAACGCGCTGGCCGCGGTCTCCAACGCCTCCACGACGCTGATGATCTTCCTGTTCGTGTCGGGCGGGCTGGAGCTGGGCGGCGGCCTGCTGGCGGCGGCCCGCAAGCCCACTTCTTCCCCGCAGGAAATGGCCGCGCTGACCTATAACCTGATCCTGACAGACCTTGCCGTGGGGGCAGTCATCACCGGGCTGGGCTGGGTGGGCATCCGTCAGCTTCTGATGTGGATCAACACTCCCGCCGCCATTCTGGAGGACGCGGTACTTTACAGCCGCATCATCCTGCTGGGCCTGCCCGCGATGATGTTCTACGACCTGTCCAAGGAAATCGTCATCGGCTGCGGCGACTCCCGTACTCCGCTGCATGCCGTAGTGGGCACCTCAGTAATGAACATCCTGCTGGACCTGGTTCTGGTGATGCCCTTCGGCGTGGCGGGCGCGGCGGCGGCTACCACCGCTGCACAGTTCGCGGGCGCGGCATTCATGGCGCTGCACCTGCGCCGGACGCTGCTGACCGAGCGCTTCCATGTTTCCATGCTGAACCTGACCGTCGTTCAGGACATCTTTCGTCTGTCCATCCCCAGTGCGGTCCAGCAGGGCAGCGGCACGGTCATGATGGTCTTTAAGCAGAGCCTGCTGGGCGGGCTGGGCGTGGCAGCCATCGCGGGCTTTTCCTGCGCCAACAAGCTCTCCAGCCTGCTGATGATGCCGGTCTATGGCTTCGTGCAGTCGGTGGTGTTCTTTATCGCCCAGAACACCGCCGCGGATCAGCCCGACCGGGTGCAGGAGGGCCTGCGGGAGGGGCGGCGCATCCTGCTGTTCTATTCCCTGCTGGTGACCGGCGCCTGCGCGGGTCTGAACGGCCCGCTGCTGCGGCTGTTCACCACCGACGCCGGTGCCCTGGCCTGCGGCAGCCTGCTGCTGGCCCGTGAGGCCGTGAGCTGGGTCTTTCTGGCGCAGAAGCACCTGCTGGAAGCCCGGCTGCGGGGTGCGCAGAGGATGGGCCTGTATCTGACCTCCAATATTGGCCAGATGGCGCTGAACATCCTGTGCTGCTGGGTGCTGGTGCCCCGGGTCGGCTACGACGGCTTCTGGATCGCCACCTGCATCAGCGCGCCGGTGGGTCTGGCGCTGGCCTGGGCGCTGAACCGCGCCGCTCAGTGCCGCGCGGCAGACTGACCGCGGCGGCGCTTCTTCCACGCAAACCAGCC
>JBJERT010000276.1:0-2117 GCA_051882435.1 Faecalibacterium sp. | reverse complement strand
GTGAAACGGCTGCACGCCGCAGCGCGGCGTTCGTCGCAGTCCTGTACATAGGTCTCATAATAGAGGTCCGTGAGGCGGCGTTCGGGCAGCTCGGTCAGGGTGTGGCCGTACTGCTCGATCTGCTCTTCGGTGAGCACCAGCGCCCGCATCAGAAGGTTCGCGCGCGCCGACCGGGCCACGGTCTCATAGGTCTCCTCCGTAACATAGTAATCGTATGTGAAGCCCATGGGCACATAGTTGGTGTTGCGGTAGAGGGCAAAGCCGTCCAGCGTATCCCAGTAGACCCATCCCTCATCCGCTTCTTCTTCAAAAGCGCCGCGGTCGCCCGCGTCCATGATGATATATTCTACACTGAGCAGGCCCCGCAGCGCATAGTTGGAGAGGGCGGGTTCGCTGCGCACATCCCGCTTGACCCCCACCGAAGGATAAAAGCTCAGGATGCTGGGGGCCGCGGTACTGCCAAAATATTGCAGACAGCTCCTGTCCAGCCACATGCCGAGGTTGTCGTGGGTGCGGTAGGTGTCGATGCGGTAATCGCCTGCGGGCAGTTCCTCTTTGAGGGCCAGCGCGCGGGTGTACTGGTCCACAAGGTCGCTGTCCGTGTTCCACTGGCCGAACTTTCCGATGCCGATGTGAACGATGCTGAACGCGCAGGCGAACGCCAGCACCGCCGCCAGCATCCGCCGGGGGAAGGTGCGGTCCCCGCGCCATTTCCGGCACAGCCTGCGGTAGAGGAACAGTCCTCCCAGTCCGAAGGCCAGCACCGCCGCATACTGGCCGGGGTTCTGCAAAACGCCCAGCGACCACTCCCCGCTGTCGGCATCCTGCACGGGCACCAGAGCAAAGGCCAGCGTCGCGACCATGACCCAGCCCAGCCCCCGGGCGGGCGCGTCCAGGTCTGCCTCTGGGTCCTCCCACGCGCCGATGGTCATGGCGCACAGGATGAGCACCGGCATATAGTACCACCGGGCGTAATAGCTGGAGTTCAGTGCATAGAACGCGCTGTTCAGGATGGGCACCAGCGCGAACACCGCGCAGGTGGCAGCGATGCGCTTTTTGCTGTCGCCGCGGCGGCTGCGCCAGTAGGCCAGCGCGCCCGCCAGACTGCACAGCGGCAGATAGGCGCTCATGCTGGTCCACTTGATGATGCCCTCTGACCACACCGAGGTCAGATAGGGCGAATCCGGCGGCAGGACCCAGCTCAGCAGGATGGCAAGATACTGCTGCACCTTGGAATAGGTCAGGAAGCCCCACCCCGACGAAAGGTCGATGGTGCGCGGGTTCTGCAGCAGCGAGAGCACGGCGGGCCAGAGCAGCAGACAGCCCAGCGCCACGCCCAGCAGGCTCTCCCACGCCAGCGTGGCGAACAGGCGGCCCGTCAGCCGGAAGTCTCCCGTGCTGAGCTTGCACACGAAGTAGATGACGAGGAACAGAGCCTGTCCCACGAAGAAAAAGTAGTTGTTCAGCAGGTTGACCGCCACCCAGAACGCGAACAGGCCCCGGCGGTCCTCATAGATGCACTCATCCAGCGCCCAGAGCATCCACGGGAACAGCGCCACCACGTCCACGAAATGGTTGAAAAAGACGTTGTACACCGCAAAGCCGGAAAACGCATACAGACAGGCGCCCAACACCGCATAGTTCGGATTTTTGGCGTAGCGTTGCAGATAGAGATAGGCCCCGCCGCCCGCCACGGCGAACTTGAGCACCAGCAGCGGCACCATCAGATAGGGCAGCCAGTTCTGGGGGAACAGCACCGACAGCCAGAAGAACGGCGAGCCGTACAGGTAGAAGGAATAGGCGTTCATGACGCCGCTGCCCAGGTCGGTCGCCCACGAAAAGGTGTGCGTGGCCAGAGCCTGCCCACCCGCCTCGGTCAGGCCGTCCGGGTATCCCTGTCCCTTGACGAAGCCATTCATATAGCGGTAAAAGCTGATCTGCTGGCTGTTGAAGTCGCCCGCGTAATGGAAGAACCCGCCATCCAGCAGGTAGAAGGGCAGGAAGATCAGCGCCGCCGTCAGCGCGCACAGCGCCACCGTCAGCCAGAATTTGTTTTGCTCTTGTCCCAGCATCCGGGACCGACGAAGAGGATACATCTGTTCCTCGCTTTCTCCGCC
>JBJERT010000275.1:0-3597 GCA_051882435.1 Faecalibacterium sp. | reverse complement strand
CCGTGTGAAAAGCTTTTTCGGTTCCTTTTTCTCGAAAAAGGAACAAAAGAAAAAAGGGAGAATGCTTATGCTGCAATTTCGGAGCTATGTCCGGGCCGAAAGTCTGGAACAGGCGTATACACTCAATCAGAACCGCAGCAGCCGGCTGGTCGGCGGCATGCTGTGGCTGCGCACCGGGACGGGCGCGGCGGGGACGGCCATCGACCTGTCCGGGCTGGGCCTGGATACGGTAGAGCACCGGGACGGCGCGTTCGTCCTGGGCGCCATGACCACGCTGCGCACTCTGGAGCTGAACCCGGAGCTGAACGCCCGGACCGGCGGGGCGTTCGCCAAAGCGCTGTCCCCCATCGTGGGGGTGCAGTTCCGCAACATGGCCACCGTCGGCGGCAGCGTGTGGGGGCGGTTCGGCTTTTCGGACGTGCTGACCCTGCTGCTGGCGCTGGACGCGGAGGTGGAGCTGTACCACGCGGGCCGGATGCCGCTGGCGCGCTTTGCGGAGCTGCCGCAGGACCGGGACCTGCTGGTGCGCATCTTCGTGCCGGACCGCCCGGTGAAGGTGGACTATCAGGCCGTGCGCATCGCGCGCACCGACCTGCCGGTGCTGACCTGCGCGGCGGCGCTGCCGGAAAACGGCCCCGTCCGCGTCGCGGTGGGCGCGCGGCCCATGCGGGCCATGCCCGTGCCCGACCCGGCGGGCCTTCTGGCGGACGGCCTGACGCCGGAGAAGATCGCCGCCTTTTCGGAACAGGCCGCGCAGACCGTGCCCACCGGCTCCAACAGCCGGGGCAGCGCGGCTTATCGGACACATCTGGTCAAGGTGCTGACGGCACGCGCGCTGGGAGGGCTGCTCGTATGACCATTACCATCCAACTCAACGGCCGCCCCGTGACGGCCGACGTGGCGGCGGATACGCTGCTGCTGGATTTTGTGCGGGCGCACGGCTGCCCCAGCGTCAAATGCGGCTGCGAGACCGCGGGCTGCGGGCTGTGCACCGTATTTCTCGACGACACCCCGGTGCTGTCCTGCTCGGTGCTGGCCGCGCGGGCGGACGGGCACGCCGTCACCACGCTGGAGGGCCTCCAGCAGGAGGCCGCGGACTTCGTGGGCTTCATCGCGGATCAGGGCGCGGACCAGTGCGGCTTCTGCAACCCGGGCTTCGTCATGAACACCATCGCCCTGCTGCGGGAAAACCCCGACCCCACCGACGACGAGATCCGCGCCTATCTGGCGGGCAATCTCTGCCGCTGCACCGGCTACGAGGGCCAGCTCCGCGGCATCCGCAATTATCTCGACAGCCGGAAAGGAGGAGCACGATGAGCGAAGAACGTCTCCGCGCCGTGGGCCAGCCCGTGCGCAAAAAGGACTCCATGGCTCTGCTGCTGGGCAAACCGGCCTATGTGGACGATATCGCCCCCGCCGACGCGCTGGTCGTCCAGCTCCTGCGCAGCCCCCACGCCAACGCGCTGGTGGAGAGCATCGACGTGAGCCGGGCGCTGAAGGTGCCGGGCGTCGCGGCGGTGTATACCTGGCAGGACGTGCCCCAGACCCGCTTTACCATCGCGGGCCAGGCCTATCCCGAGCCTTCGCCCTATGACCGTCTCATTCTCGACCGGCATGTGCGCTTCGTGGGGGACCCGGTGGCCATCGTTGCCGCCGAGACCGCGGATGCGGCCCGGAAGGCGCTGCGCCTCATCCGGGTGACCTATCAGGTCCTGCCCGCGGCGCTGGACTTCCGCACCGCCAAGGATTCCCCCGCCGTGGTCCACCCCGAGGCGGATTGGCTTTCACTGTGTAAGGTGGGCAGCGACCCCGCGCGCAACCTCGTGGCCAGCGGCACCGAGGGCTGCGGCGACGTAGAGGCCGTGCTGGCGGACTGCGATCTGGTGCTGGACCGCACCTATCACACCCGCGCCTGCCAGCAGGCCATGATGGAGACCTTCCGCACCTATGCGGAGCTGGACCGCTATGGCCGCCTGCACGTTATCAGCTCCACTCAGATCGTGTTCCATGTGCGGCGCATCCTGTCCCGGGCGCTGGGCATCCCCAAGAGCCGCATCCGCGTGGAAAAGCCCCGCATCGGCGGCGGCTTCGGCGCAAAGCAGAGCGCCGTCTCGGAGTTGTACCCGGCCTTCGTCACCTTAAAGACCGGCCGCCCCTCCAAGCTCGTTTTCACCCGGGAGGAGTCCCTTCTGGCCGGTTCGCCCCGCCACGAGATGGAGCTGCGGGTCCGGCTGGGCGCGGACCGGGACGGCCATATCCGCGCCATCGACCTGCACACTCTGTCCAATACCGGCGCTTACGGCGAGCATGGCTCGGCGACCGTGGGCCTGACCGCCTACAAGAGCATCCCGCTGTATACCGGCGGTCTGGAGGCCCACCGCTTCTCCTATGAGGTGGTCTATACCAACACCCAGGCCGCGGGCGCGTACCGGGGCTTCGGCGCGACGCAGGGCATCTATGCCGTGGAGACCACCGTCAACGAGCTGGCCGAGACGCTGGGCATGGACCCCACCGTGCTGCGCGAAAAAAATATGCTCCGCGAGGGCATGACTATGCCCGCCTATCATGGCGAGGTGGCCAACGCCTGCGCGCTGGACCGCTGCATGGCGCGCTGCAAGGAGCTGTTCGACTGGGAGCACCGCTATCCCGTGCGGGATATGGGCAACGGCAAGGTGCGCGCCGCAGGCGTGGCCATGGCGATGCAGGGTTCCGCGATCGACCATGTGGACGTCGGCTCCGCGACCATCCGCCTGAACGAGGACGGCGGCTACAATCTGCTCATCGGCGCGGCGGATATGGGCACTGGCTGCGATACCATCCTGTCCCAGATGGCCGCCGAATGCATGGGCTGCGCGGTGGAGGATATCGCCGTCTTTGGCGCGGATACCGACGCCTCACCGTATGATACCGGCTCCTACGCTTCCTCGACCACCTATCTGACCGGCAAGGCCGTGGAAATGGCCTGTACATCCCTCAAACAGAAGATCTGCGCCTTCGCCGCCGCCCGCATGGGTGTGCCGCCCGAATCGGTGGAGTTCACGCCGGAGGGCGTGCTCTGCCCGGCGGATGGCCGGAGGATGACCCTCTCGGACGTGGCCTATGCCTCCATGTGCGGCAGCTCTGAGACGATGGAGGCCACCGCTACCCATACCTCGCCTGTCTCCCCGCCGCCGTACAGCGTCGGCATGGGCGAGGTCGAGGTGGATACCCTGACCGGCGAGGTGCGCGTGCTGGATTATAAGGTCGTGACCGACTGCGGCCAGCCCATCAACCCGGCGCTGGCCCGGGTGCAGGTGGAGGGCGGCGTGGCACAGGCTATCGGCATGACCCTGATGGAAAACGTCACCCGCGACAGCCGCGGCGCGCCCATCGAGCACAGCTTTTTGCAGTATCGCCTGCCGACCCGCCTGGATGTGGGCCATTTGCAGGCGGAGTTCGAGCAGAGCAGTGAGCCGACCGGGCCGTTTGGCGCAAAGTCCATCGGTGAGATCACCATCAATACACCGGCCCCCGCCATCACTCACGCCATTTACCGCGCCACCGGCGTGTGGCACCGGGAACTGCCCATCACCCCCGAGGCGGTCGCCCTGAATCAAT
>JBJERT010000274.1:0-3604 GCA_051882435.1 Faecalibacterium sp. | reverse complement strand
ACAGAAGCCAGCTGGTAAACAGCAGCAGCGCCGCCCAGAACCTGCATAGCAATGTTCAGGCCGTTGTAGGTGCCATTACCGGTGAACATATTGCCCAGAGAGTTCCAGACAGTGTTACCATTGACAAAGTAGTTGCCACCGAACATAACACCCAGAGTGTTTTCAACCAGCTTGCCAACGAAGCTGTTAGCAACGATGTTGACCAGGTTGGTGGTCAGGGTCTTGACGCTCATAGCATCGGGCAGCCAGTCAGCCAGACCAGCGCCGCCATAGACATAGGTCATCTCGTTCTCTGCGATCACAGAGAAATTTGCAGGCATCATCATAATGAATTACTCCCTTCAAATGATTGAATCGAACAAAGGCGACTTTTCAGCGGCTGCGCAACCGCTCAAAAGTCTTTATGTAACCGGGTGCGCACCCAGTTGCATCGGTCAGTAGGTGATGGCTTCGCCGTCGTCTTCTTCGACGATGGTCGGCGCAGCGACGGGGGCCTCCTCACGCTTTTTGCGGCGGAAAATACCTTGCTGCATATTCCACAAATCGTAGTAGCGGCCCTGTTTTGCCATCAACTCGTCATGGGTGCCCCGTTCCACGATCTTGCCCTGATCCATCACAAGAATGATATCACAATCACGAATCGTGGAGAGGCGGTGCGCTACGATGAGCATGGACCGGTCGCCCAGCTTGTTGTAGATCATGTCAAA
This sequence comes from Faecalibacterium sp., assembly GCA_051882435.1. Taxonomy (GTDB): domain Bacteria; phylum Bacillota; class Clostridia; order Oscillospirales; family Ruminococcaceae; genus Faecalibacterium. The sequence continues at coordinate 2,897 of JBJERT010000274.1, read as the reverse complement.
AATGACATTCTCTGTGGCGAAGTCCAGATTGCTCGTGGATTCATCCAGAATATAGAGGTTGGAATCCTTCAGGAACGCCCGGGCCAGACCAATGCGCTGCTTTTCGCCGCCGGAGAGACCGTTGCCGGCTTCTTCCAGGAAGGTGTTATATTGCAGCGGCAGTCTGCGGATGAACTCATGGGCGTCTGCCTTTTTGGCGGCTTCCTTTACCTCGTCCATCGTCGCGTCCATGCGCGAGATGCGGATGTTGTCATAAATACTCTTACTGAACAGCTCGATGTTCTGCGGAACGTAAGAGATGGCTCGGCGGACCGAATCGTTGGAATACTCGTTCAGGTTCACGCCGTTCACGTCGATCTCACCGCTTTCCGGCTCATAATACTTGAGCAACAGCTTGGTGATGGTCGATTTGCCGCTGCCGCTGCTGCCAACCAGAGCCACCTTTTTGCCATACGGAATGGTAAACGAAACGTGGTCCAGCGCAGGGGAGCGGCTGCCATAGCGGAAGGTGACATTCTTAAATTCAATATCGCCTTCAATTTTCTCCATCGCAGTGTATTCGTGGTCCTCTGGCTGCTCGGTCTCGTAATCCATGATCTCGGTGAGACGTTTCATCGAGATACCGGCCTCCTGAATCTGCATTTGCAGACCCACCAACTCACTGATCGGAGAAGTAAAATAGCTGGAAAGTGTGCTGAACGCCATAAATCCGCCCAGCGTGATCTCGCCGTTCAGCACCTGCGAAATGCCCACAAAGGTGGTCAGCATGCTGAAACCGGTGGAAATAAAGGAGGAAATCAGACTCTGGGTCGTGCTGATACGGCTGGACCGCAGACTGATCTTCAGGCTCTTCATGTACTCGCGCTCGAGGTTCTCCAACTGGGTGTCCTCGTTGGCGTTGCACTTGATGGTCTCGATGCCGCGCAGGCTCTCGATCATCTGGCTGTTGAGTACAGCAGACTGCTGCATCGTTTCCTCGTTGATGCGCTTGTACGGCTGTTTGAAAACAAACACCAAAAGGATGCTGACAAGCGTCATGAACAGGGAAATAGAAAACAGCGTGGCGTTCATACGGAACAAAATGATGCCCGTGATAAGCGCCATGGAGATATCCATGAACAGACTCAGCGTAATGCTGGTCAGGATGGATTTGATGGTGCTCGCGTCGGAATAGCGGGTGGTGATCTCGCCGGTCTTTCGCGTCGCAAAGAACTTCATGGGCAGTTTGAAAACATGCCCGAAGTAACCCATCATCAGGGGAATATCGATCTTGATGGATAAGTGGATGAGCACCCATTGGCGGATAAAGCTGATCAGTGTGCTCGTGATATTGACCACGCTGAACACCAAAATAAGAGTGACCAGCAGGCTCTTGAGGCCATAGGGCAGCACCTCGTCCATCAATATCTTGTTGAACAGCGAGGATGCGATGCCCAGCACTGTGACGATGACAGAGCTTAAAATGGCGTAGGCAAACAGCTTTTTCTGCGGCAGCAGCAGACTGGCAAAACGCTTTATCATGCCGCCCTGCTGGATTTTGCCCCCCTTGAAATCAGAGGTAGGATTCAGCAGCAACAGAACGCCGGTGAAGTTTTTGTAAAACTCGTCCAACGAGATCTTTTTCAGCTCGGTGGCCGGGTCGCCGATGATGACATAATCCTTGCACTTGTGCTTTTTGGTGTCGTGCTTGGCGGTATCGGCTTCTGCGAGAACATGCTTGCGGCGGGCTTCGTCGTCCGCGATGGTAGTCTTTTTGAACACCACCACGAAGTGGGCCAGGCCCTGATCCGTAATGACCTGCGCAATGCAGGGAAGGGTGAAATCGCTGAGGAAGTTTTCCCGGTCTACGCGAACCGCCGCAGTGGTGAATCCCAACTCATTGGCGGCCTTTTGCAGGCCAACGAGGTTTGTGCCTTTCAGGTCGGTGCCCATCATATCCCGAAGCTGGGTGATGGTGATCTCCTTCTTGTAATGGAGGCACACCATTGCGAGACTGGCAGCGGCACAGTCTGTCGTGTCATGCTGCCGGACGTAGGTATAGCGCATAGATGTTCCTTTACGAGAGGCTGCGCCCGTCCCGCGGGAAAAAGCCCCTTTTCACAAAATTCAATATATATTCAAACTCCGGCAATATTCTACCACAGGACCCTGCGCCACAGCAAGAGGGAACTGCTTCCATCCGCCGCCCAGCGCTGCCTTTGACTGGAAGAACAGCCAGCAGCCTGACAAATGAAAAAATTCGGCGTCCGTAAACAGCACACAGTCCTCTGCTTTGCCCTGCCCTGCATGGGAACAGGACAAAGCAGAGGCTTGCTGCTTATCAAAAGAAGGGAGCGCCTAACCTTTGATCGAAAATGTGCTGTGCCTTAAAACGTCTGCATGGGATTCTAAGGCTTAGGAGCAGTATACCACAATATGACAGTTTCTTCAAGAGGACATTTTTTAGTTCTCTCTGAAAAATTGAAAAAAATGTGAAATTTTCCGCTCGAAATCCAGAAAAACGGCGGCGGACCGTGTGGTCCGCCGCCCATGGCGCCTCTTGCCTGACTCGAACAGGCGACACCCTGATTAACAGTCAGGTGCTCTAACCGACTGAGCTAAAGAGGCAAATATCTTTTGCGAGCTGTATTATACCGCATATGGAGCGGATTTGCAAGACCTTTTTTGAAAAAAATGTATTTTGAGGGGGCGGGGCACTGCGGGGACGCCCTCTCAGGCGCTGCGCGCCAGCTCCCCCAAAGGGGGAGCCAAGAGTCGCTCTACTATAACGCTGGTACTTTCCGGTACGTCCTTGCCTCTCCCTCTGGGAGAGGTGGCATCGCGGAGCGATGACGGAGAGGGAGAGAGGGCGCAGCCCCCGCGCGCGGGAGCGCGCAAACCAGTGCCGCCGCCTTCCG
>JBJERT010000273.1:0-3660 GCA_051882435.1 Faecalibacterium sp. | reverse complement strand
CATCATGGACCTGTCCAGCCACGGCAACACCCAGCCCTTCCGCCGCAAGCTGACCCACGAGTGCCCCGTCATGATCGGCACCGTGCCGGTTTACGATTCGGTCATCCACTACCAGCGCGACCTGGCTGAGCTGACCGCGCAGGACTTCATCGATGTGGTGCGCATGCATGCGGAGGACGGCGTGGACTTCGTGACGCTGCACTGCGGCATCACCCGCAAGACCATCGAGCAGATCCGCTCCCACAAGCGCAAAATGAACATCGTGAGCCGCGGCGGTTCGCTGGTCTTTGCGTGGATGAGCATGACCGGGCAGGAGAACCCGTTCTATGAGCATTTCGACGAGATCCTGGACATCTGCGAGGAGCACGATGTGACCATCTCGCTGGGCGACGCCTGCCGCCCCGGATGCCTCGCCGACGCCACCGACGTCTGCCAGATCGAGGAGCTGGTGCGGCTGGGCGAGCTGACCAAGCGCGCCTGGGCGCACAATGTTCAGGTCATGGTGGAAGGCCCGGGCCATGTGCCCCTGAATCAGGTAGCCGCCAACATGCAGGTGCAGCAGACCCTCTGCATGGGCGCGCCCTTCTATGTGCTGGGACCTCTGGTCACCGACATCGCGCCGGGCTACGATCATATCACGGCGGCCATTGGCGGCGCTGTGGCCGCCATGAGCGGCGCGGCCTTCCTGTGCTATGTGACCCCCGCCGAGCATCTGGCGCTGCCCAACGTGGAGGACGTCAAGCAGGGCATTATCGCCTCCAAGATCGCGGCCCATGCGGCGGACATCGCCAAGGGCATCCCCCACGCCCGCGACATCGACGATAAAATGGCCGACGCGCGCCGCAAGCTGGATTGGGACGCTCAGTTCGCCTGCGCGCTGGACCCCGAGACCGCCAAGGCCATCCGCGACGACCGCCTGCCCGAGGACGACCACAGCGACACCTGCAGCATGTGCGGCAAGTTCTGTGCTGTCCGCAGCATGAACAAGGCCCTCGCCGGGGAGTACATCGATATCCTGTAAATCCGCATCGTTTCCCGAATGCGCAAAGCCCTCTTGTGTACCTGCACAAGAGGGCTTTTTTCGTTTATTTTGCCGCGGGAGCTGTTCCCTCCGGCCGGAACACATAGCCTTTGCCCCACACATTCTTCAGATAGACCGGCTTTGCGGGGTCCGGCTCGATCTTGCCGCGCAAATTATGGATATGCACCTGTACGGTGCGCACATCCCCCAGGCTGTCCTTGCCCCAGATCTTCTGATACAGCGCGTTGGCCGTGAAAAAGGTATTCGGGTTGCGGATGAGCAGGGTCAGGATGCGGTACTCCATATCTGCCAGATGGATGCTCTCGCTGCCGCGCTGGACACAGCGGCTGTCCGCGTCCAGCGTGAAAGCCGGGCAGCGGTAGCCATCCACCTGCGGCTCCGCCGCATCCATCTTGACACGGCGGACGTTGGCCTGGATGCGCGCCAGAAGGACTTTGTTGTCATAGGGCTTGGACACAAAGTCGTCGCCGCCCAGCTCCAGCGCATGGACGATGGTCTCGGTATCGTCCAGACAGGAAGTAAAAATGATCGGGCAGCGGTGCTCCGCGCGCAGACGCTGGCACAGATCGACGCCGTTGGCGTCCGGGAGCAGGATGTCCATCAGGATGACGTCGAATCGTTCCTGCGCGCAGCGCAGCGCGGCCGCGCCGGTCTCGGCGCAGACCACCTCAAAATTCGGCTGGCCGCAAAGAAACATGCGGGTCGCCTCCCGGATGATCGGGTCGTCCTCTACCATCAGCACGCGGATCATAAGTCCAGTCTCCCCTTTTCGGCCCAAATTTGTTATACTGTATCTCATAGTATACCGTATTTCGACCCCCGGCACAACCGGTTCAGAGGAGGAAATGATGATGCAGACCAGAAAAACGATGCTCGCGGTGGGGTCCGTTCTGACCGCGCTGTTCCTTGCGGCGGCGGGCATCCTGCTGAATCGCCGCATCCCGCCGCTGGAAAACAGCGGCACGGTCACGATACAGACTGCGCAGCGGGGCGCAGCCCTGCATGGATGGGAGCAGACCGGCGCGGAACAATGGCGCTTCACGCTCAAAGCCGCACCGGACGCCGGGACGCTGGCGCTCTGCCTGGCCAACTGGAACGCGGTCGAGGCCATCGGAGGCCTGACCTCTTACGATGGCTCGCACGAGTGGTATCTCATCGATCCACAGCCAGACGGTACGGCTGTGCTGGAGCTGCATTCCTCCGCAACGCCCCGCGCGTGGGTGATGACCTACAGCCACGCGCAGCACAGCAACGAGACGCGGACCATCCTTCAGCTCATGACCCTGACCGCCTTCGTCACCATGGCGGCGGGCATCCTGGCGCTGTTCTACTACAAGCATCAGTGGGAGCTGGGGTGCTTTCTGATCTATCTGGCGATCATGTTCGGCTGGGGGCTTCTGGTGTTCCTGGCTCCTGTGGGGCAGGGCGGCATCTTCCAGAGCGTCCTGCGGCTGTTCTTCTCTTTTGCCGTGCTGGCGCAGCTCTGGCTGTCCAGTGCGTTGACCGGGGTCAGCCGCCCCCAGAACTCGCAGCAGACGGCGCTCTGGGGGCTTGTGCTGGCGGGGCTGATCGCGCTGGGGTCCAGTTCTTCGCCGTGGGTGCGGTTCGCGTCGCTGGTCCTGGGCATGGCGCTGGGGCTTGCTCTGCTCATCCGGGCGCTGGGCCGCGGCGTTGAGGGCAGCCATATCCTGCTGCTCCCCTGCGCAGTCACCATCGGGCTGCGGGTCTGGGCGCTTTTGCCGGGGTTGGAAGCCAGCTTTTTTGTGGAATCCTACCCTCTGTATGTGATGCGCTGTGCACGGTGCTATGACCTGCCTTTTGCGCTGGGATGCCTGACGTTCGTGTGCCGCCGTTTTGCGCTGCAATTCGACCGCACCGAGCAGCTGGCCCGGGAGCTAGACCGGCGCGTGGCCGAACGTACCCGGGAGCTGACCGAGCAGACCGAAGCCCGCAAGAGCATGATGGTCAATATTTTCCACGATCTGCGCAGCCCGCTGTTCGCGGTGAGCAGCGGGCTGGACACGCTGGCTGCATCGCCGCAGGCACTGAACGCGCTGCTGCCTGTGCTGCGCCAGCGGGTGGAATTCGTGCGTCGGCTGACGGAGGACCTGTTCCTTGCGGCAAAGCTGGAACAAAAGCAGGTCCTGCTCAACGAGGACTGTGCCGACCTCAGTGAAGCGGCCGCCGCGGTCTGCCGTGCCTGTGAACCGGAAGCGCGCGCCAAAGGCGTGACGCTTTATGTCCATACTGACACACCGCTGCCCGTCTGGGGTGATGCCGTGCGGCTGGAGCAGATCCTGCAGAATCTCGTGACCAATGCCATCCACTATACTCCCGCCGGGGGGCAGGTAGACGTGCGCTGCGCCATAAAGGACGGCTGCGCGCTGGCAGCGGTGCAGGACACCGGCTGCGGCATCGCGCCCGAGGAACAGGGCGCGGTATTCAACCGCTATTTCCATACCACCGCCCGCACCAAACACGACTCCACCGGATTGGGGCTGACCATCGCACAGGAACTGGCCCGGCTGCACCACGGCGAGATCACGCTGGAAAGCGAAGTCGGCAGGGGAAGCTGCTTCACACTGCGCCTGCCGCTGCTGCCGGAGGATGGCGAGGAA
>JBJERT010000272.1:1391-3665 GCA_051882435.1 Faecalibacterium sp. | reverse complement strand
CCCCCGTCCCCACAAAAGGTCTTGCATTTTTGCCGGGGCTGGTGTAGAATAAGGTCGCAACGGAATACAGGGGAGCTTGTGGAAGCAGGCTGAGAGGAAGTCTACAACTTCGACCCTTGGGGAATATTTCCCCGCACCTGATGCGGATAATGCCGCCGTAGGAAGTCTGAGCGAACGCGATTTTTTACAGGAGGCATCCCGCGCGGGGTGTCTCCTGTTTTTGCTGCATAGAACCATTTTGTGACCGAAAGGATGTGACCGGCCGCGGCAACTGTGCCGCACAACAGCGGGCTGAGGGGGAGCGCCCTGAGCCTTGGGGAAGCCCCGGCGGGCCTCCCCGCCTGACAGCGATGGGAAGCCGTGTTCCGGCGTGAGAGGAGGCCAGCGAGCCTCGACCGAACCTTCCGTGTCCGCGTGTCCATGGGGCAGGCGGCAGACATTTTGTGGTGGGGAAGCGCTGTCTTTTGGTTTACGCTCCCCGTATGAAAAAGGAGTACCTTGTTATGAAATCTCTCTCTGTGAAAAAGCTCGCTCTTGCCGGAATGTTCTGTGCCCTCGCGGTGGTGGGCAGTCTGTTCTCCTTCCCGATGTTCGGCAGCAAGTGCGCCCCCGTGCAGCACATGGTCAACATCCTGTGCGCGGTGCTGCTTGGCCCGTGGTACGGCGTCGGCGTGGCCTTTGTGGCCTCGCTGCTGCGCAACCTGCTGGGTCTGGGCAGCCTGATGGCCTTCCCTGGCAGCATGATCGGCGCGCTGCTGTGCGGCGTCATGTACTGGAAAACCAAAAATCTGCTGGCGACGCTGGTGGCTGAGGTGTTCGGCACCGCCGTGCTGGGCGGGCTGTGCGCCTATCCGGTAGCCATCTTCCTGATGGGCAAGAGCGCCGGAGACATCGCTTTCTACGCTTACATCATCCCGTTCCTCGTTTCCACTGCGGCCGGCTCGGTGCTGTCCGGCGTACTGCTTTACAGCCTGAAGCGCTCGGGTGCTCTGCACTCGATGCAGTCCGCTCTTTCCTGACCCAAAAAGGAGGCCCGCCGTCTTGTTCCAGACCATCCTTGCCAACGTGCAGCGCACCGCGCCGCTGGTCCACTGCATTACGAATTACGTCACCGCCAACGACTGCGCCAACGTCCTGCTGGCCTGCGGCGCTTCGGTCATCATGGCCGACGACCCCGCCGAATCCGCGGAGATCACCGCTCTGTGCCGCGGCCTGACCCTGAACCTGGGCACCCTGAACCAGCAGAAGGCCGCTGCCATGCTGGCATCGGGGCGAGCGGCCCGGCGTCTGGGCCTCCCGGCCGTGCTGGACCCGGTGGGCGCAGGCGCATCGGCACTGCGCACTGACACCGCCCGGCGGCTTTTGCAGGAGGTCCGCTTCGCCGTGGTCCGCGGCAACGCCTCCGAGATCCGGGCGCTCTGCACCGAGGAGGGCATCTCCCGCGGGGTGGACGCCGCGGCGGCGGACGCCATCACCGACGGGACGCTGGCACAGCGGCTGGCTCTGGCCCGGGCCTTTGCCCGGGAGCATCACACCGTGACCGCCATGACCGGCGAGCTGGATCTTGTGACCGACGGTGCCGCCGCCTATTGTATCCGCAACGGTACGCCGCTGCTGCGCCGTGTGACGGGGGCGGGCTGCATGCTCTCGGCGCTGACGACGGCTTTTGTGGCCGCGAACCCGGCTGCACCGTTGGAAGCAGCGGCCGCGGCAGTCTGTGCCATGGGCCTGTGCGGCGAGCTGGCCGCACAGCGCATGACCCCGCCGGACGGGAGCGGCAGCTTCCGCACCTATCTGATCGACGCCATCTCCAACCTGACGCCCGAGCAGCTCGAGAAAGGGGCACGCTATGACCTGTACTGAACAAACGATGCGGCTCTACGCCGTGACCGACCGTGCATGGACCGGCCGTCAGACGCTGGCACAACAGGTAGAGGCCGCGCTGCGCGGCGGGGCCACCTGCGTACAGCTCCGGGAAAAGCATCTGGACGAGACCGACCTGCTGGCCGAGGCGCAGCAGATCGGCGCACTGTGCCGCCATTATGGTGTCCCCTTCCTGCTCAACGACAACGTTCCGCTGGCGCTGCGCTGCGGCGCGGACGGTGTGCATGTGGGGCAGGGCGATATGAACGCCGCCGAGGTCCGCCGCCTGGCCGGGCCGGGGTTCATCGTAGGCGTTTCGGCCCACAACGTGGCCGAGGCACGGCAGGCTGTGGCTGACGGCGCCAGCTATCTGGGCGTGGGCGCAGCCTTTGCCACCTCCACCAAAACAGA
>JBJERT010000272.1:0-1291 GCA_051882435.1 Faecalibacterium sp. | reverse complement strand
CCTTTTCCTTTTTTCGTTTCGTACCGCGGCAGACCGGGAGCACCACTCTCTGTCGCGCAACAAAAATAATGCAAAAGGAGTTTTCCCTATGAAAACAGCATTATCCATCGCCGGAAGCGATTCCAGCGGAGGCGCCGGGGTCCAGGCGGACCTCAAGACCATGACCCTGAACGGTGTATTCGGCATGAGCGCCATCACCGCCCTGACCGCCCAGAACACTACCGGCGTGACCGGCATCTTCGAGGTCTCCCCCGCCTTTCTGCGCCAGCAGATCGACGCGGTATTCACCGATATCCGGCCCGACGCGGTCAAGATCGGCATGGTAGCCTCCGCGGAGCTGATCGGGGCCATTGCCGAACGGCTGCGCTTTTACGGCGCGCAGAACGTGGTGGTAGACCCCGTCATGGTCGCAACCAGCGGCTCCGACCTCATCGAGGGCGGCGCGGTGGGCGCACTGCGGAGGGAGCTGTTCCCGCTGGCTGCGGTCATCACGCCCAACCGCCACGAGGCCGAGGTCCTTTCCGGGCAGGCCATCCACACCCGGCAGGAGATGTGTGACGCCGCGCAGGCCATCGCCGCGGACTGCGGCTGTGCCGTGCTGCTCAAAGGCGGCCACAGCGATACCGACGCCGACGACCTTCTGGCCCGACCGGATGGCACACTGCGCTGGTTCCCGGGGGCGCGGGTGGACAACCCCAACACCCACGGCACCGGCTGTACTCTGTCCAGCGCCATCGCGGCCAATCTGGCCAAGGGCTTCGCGCTGGAAGAGGCCATCGCCCGGGCCAAGGCGTACCTGACTGCCGCGCTGCGCGCGGGGCTGGACCTTGGCTCCGGCTCCGGCCCGCTGGACCATACCCTTGGCGGACAGGACATCACCCCATGGATGTACGGCGTCCCTGACGCCGTTCAGGCATAAACGAAACGAAAAATTGGAGGGTTTCCCATGCAGGATTATACGACTCAGATGGACGCCGCCCGCAAAGGCATCGTCACCGAACAGATGAAGATCGTGGCAGAAAAGGAATATATGCCGGTGGAGCAGCTCCGCCAGCTGGTGGCGGAGGGCAAGGTTGCCATCTGCGCCAACAAGCACCACACCTGCCTCGACCCCGAGGGCGTGGGCAGCATGCTGCGCACCAAGATCAACGTGAACCTCGGCGTTTCCCGCGACTGCAAGGACTATGATATCGAGATGCAGAAGGTGCTCAGCGCGGTCAAGCTGGGCGCAGAGGCCATCATGGACCTGTCCAGCCACGGCAACACCCAGCCCTTCCGCCGCAAGCTGACC
>JBJERT010000271.1:0-3731 GCA_051882435.1 Faecalibacterium sp. | reverse complement strand
AAAAAGGAACAAAAAGAAACAAAAAATAAACAAGGAGACCCCTATCATGAAATCCATCCTTTTGATCGGCCTGGGACGGTTCGGGCGCCACATGGCGGAGAAGCTCAACGAGCTGGGGCATCAGGTCATGGCGATAGACTGCAACGAGGAGCGGGTGAACGACGTGCTGCCCATCGTGACCAACGCGCAGATCGGCGACAGCACCAACGCGGAGTTCCTGACCTCGCTGGGCATCCGCAACTTCGACGTGTGCGTCGTGACCATCGGCAACGACTTCCAAAGCTCGCTGGAAACCACCTCGCTGCTCAAAGAACTGGGCGCGCGGTTCGTGGTAGCCCGGGCCGAGCGGGACGTGCAGGCCAAGTTCCTGCTCCGCAACGGCGCGGACGAGGTCGTGTACCCGGAAAAGCAGCTCGCCAAATGGGCCGCCATCCGGTACAGCGCCGACCACATCCTGGACTACATCGACCTCAACGACGACCACGCCATTTTTGAAGTGAGCGTGCCGGAGGCCTGGGTCAACAAGACCGTGGTCGAGCTGGACATCCGCCGCCGCTTCAACATCAATATCCTTGCCGTGAAGAAAAACGGCCACATGAACCTGAACGTCTCACCGGACACGCGCCTGGAACGCGGCTGCACCATGCTGGTGCTGGGCGAATATGAGGCGCTCCAGACCTGCTTCGATATCTGAGCATTCGTAAGATACGAGAAGGGAGGACTGCGCATGAAAGAACTCATCCTGCTGGCGGCAGTGCTGGGCATGTTCGGCGCGGGCTTCTGGGCAGTGTCCCGGGTGGACCGCTTTGCCGCCCGCAGCCGCCGGGCGCAGGCCCGCGCCGCAGAAAACCACACCCCTTCCTTCGTGGTGCTGCGCGGCCCGATAGAGGACGCGCAGCTTTTGGAGGAAGTCCGCCGCTTCCGTGCCGGGCATCCGCAGATGCAGATCCTCCTGTGCGATGCCTCGGACCCGGAGGCCGCGCTGGATGCGGTCCGGCGGTAGCCAGACGCCCCGAAACGTGGTACAATAGCCGCAGGAAAGGGGAGTGCGCACACCGATGGAACCGCAAAAACAGCCTGCAGAACACATTCTGGCCTGTCTGTCCCCGTCGCCCTCGAACCCTAAGATCGTGCGCGCCGCCGAGCGGATGGCGCAGGCCTTCGGGGGCACGTTCACGGCGCTGTACGTCCAGACCCCCGCCGACAGGGGCATGACCGCGCAGGACGCGGAACGCCTGCGCGCCAACATCCGCCTGGCGGAGCAGGCCGGGGCCAACATCGTCACCATCTACGGCGACGATGTATCCTATCAGATCGCGGAGTTCGCCCGGGTGTCCGGCGTGACCCGCATCGTGCTGGGACGCAGCAGTGTGCGCCGCCGCCACTTCTGGAACGGCCCCGCCCTGACCGAAAAGCTCACCCAGAGCGCCCCCAATCTGGACATCTACATCATCCCGGACGCAAGTGCGGACGGCGGCGGCTATCGTGCCGGGCGGCAGCTGTTCGCCCGGGCCGTGCTGCCCACGCCCCGGGACCTGCTGCTGACGGTCGCGCTGCTGGCGGCCATCACCGGCGCGGGCACGCTCTTTCTGGAATGGGGCTTTGCCCGCTACAACATCATCATGGTCTACCTGCTGGGTGTGCTGCTCACGGCGCTGTTCACCAGCGGCTACGCCTGCGGTGTGCTGGCGTCGGTGCTCAGCGTGGTGCTGTTCAACTTTTTCCTGACCGAGCCGCGCCTGACCTTCCACGCCTATGAGCCGGGCTATCCCGTGACCATCGCCATCATGCTGGCCTCGGCGATCATCACCTGCACGCTGGCGGCCCGCCTCAAGGACCATGTGACCCTTTCGGCGCAGGCGGCGTTCCGCACCAAGGTGCTGTTCGAGACGAACCAGCAGCTCCAGAAAGCGCAGGACGAGCCGGACATGCTCTCCATCACGGCCAGCCAGCTCATGAAGCTGCTGGACCGGGACGTCATCGTCTACCCGGAGGAGAACGGTGTGCTGGCCCGGGGCTATGGGTTCTGCACCGTGCCGGAGCGCTCGCCGCAGGCGTTTTTTGCGCCGCAGGAGCAGGCCGCGGCGGAGTGGGCCTTTGCCCACAAAAAGCGCGCCGGGGCGACTACCGACCAGTTCCCCGACGCGGAGTGCCTGTATCTCGCCATCCGTACCGGCGGGGGCGAGACCTTTGGCGTGGTGGGCATCGCGCTGGGCGGCAAGCCGCTGGAAGCCTTCGAGAACAGCGTGCTGCTTTCGATCCTGGGCGAGTGCGCGCTGGCGGTGGAGAACAGCCGCAATGCCCGCGCCAAGGAGCAGGCGGCCGTCCGCGCCGAGAACGAGCAGCTTCGGGCCAATCTTCTGCGCACCATCTCCCATGACCTGCGCACCCCGCTGACCTCCATCACCGGCAACGCCAGCAATCTGCTGGCTAACTACCAATCTCTGGACGACGCGGCCCGCAGGCAGATCTTTACGGATATCCTGGACGACGGCCGCTGGCTGACCAGTCTGGTGGAGAACCTGCTGTCCATCACCCGCATCGAGGACGGGCGCATGAATCTGCAGCTCTCGCCCCAGCTCATGGACGAGGTCATCGACGAAGCGCTGCGGCACATCAGCCGCAGCAGCGCCGGGCATACCCTGACGGTGCGCTATGCCGACGAGCTGCTGCTGGCCAACATGGACGCCCGGCTGATGGTGCAGGTGGTCATCAATCTGGTGGACAATGCCCTCAAGTATACGCCGCCCGGCTCCCATATCGGGATCTCCGCGGCCCGCAGCGGCCATGAGGTAGAGGTGCGGGTGGCCGACGACGGCCCCGGCATCCCCGACGAGGCCAAAGGGCAGGTGTTTGAGATGTTCTTCACCGGCCAGACCCGCATCGCCGACAGTCGCCGCAGCCTGGGGCTGGGGCTGGCGCTCTGCCGCTCCATCCTGACCGCCCACGGCGGCACCCTGACCCTGACCGACAACCAGCCGCACGGCTGTATCTTCACGTTTACCCTTCCGCTGAGCGAGGTGAGCATTCATGAATAACCGACCCCTGATCCTTGTGGTGGAGGACGACCCGCCCGTGCGCAGCCTTATCACCACGACCCTCAAGACCCACGATTACAAATATCTGACCGCAGCCAACGGCGAGACCGCTGTGATGGAGGCGTCCACCCATAACCCGGATATCATGCTGCTGGACTTGGGCCTGCCGGACATCGACGGCGTGGAGGTCATCCGCCGTGTGCGGGACTGGAGCAATCTGCCCATCATCGTGCTGAGCGCCCGCAGCGAGGACACGGACAAAATCGAGGCGCTGGACGCGGGCGCGGACGATTACCTGACCAAGCCCTTCTCGGTGGAGGAGCTGCTGGCCCGCCTGCGCGTGACCCAGCGCCGCCTCGCCATGCTGACCCCCGACGCGGGCGCGGTGTTCGTCAACGGGCCGCTGCGGGTGGATTTCGCCGCCGGCTGCGCGTGGCTGGGCGACAGCGAGCTGCACACGACGCCCATCGAGTACAAGCTGCTCTGCCTGCTGGCGAAAAACGTGGGCAAGGTGCTGACCCACACCTACATCACGCAAAAGGTGTGGGGCAGCAGCTGGGACAACGACGTCGCTTCCCTGCGCGTCTACATGGCCTCCCTGCGCAAAAAGCTCGAGGCGGCCCCCGGCGCGCCCCAGTTTATCCAGACCCATGTGGGTGTGGGGTACAGGATGCTCAAGGTGGAATGACGGGG
>JBJERT010000270.1:0-17880 GCA_051882435.1 Faecalibacterium sp. | reverse complement strand
GGAGGCGGCCGTGGAAGATAAGCAAAGAGCAGATTCTTTTTGAAAGAAAGCTCCCTATCGTCACAGTCTCCGCGGCTCATGAAACTCTCCCCACAGCAAAATACTTTTTGGGACCCGTGCGTTTGTGCGGGTCCCTGTTTTATACGCAGCTCTTCCGTCGATTCCGGGCGCAGCCCCCACGCGCGGGAGCGCGCAAACAATGGCCGCCCAACTTCCGGTTGCTCCAAACCCCTCTGCTCTGCAAAACGCGAATGCGTTTTGCGATTGAAAAGCTTTTTCGCTTCCTTTTTCTCGAAAAAGGAAGAAATCCCCCGTATGGTCTTGCCCATACGGAGGATCTGCCTGCTGTGGTGTAAAACTTTACTTGGTTCCGTAGATGCGGTCACCGGCGTCGCCCAGACCGGGAACGATATAACCGTTTTCGTTCAGGTGGTCGTCCTGCGCGCCGAGGTAGATGTCCACATCAGGATGTGCGTTGTGCAGAGCCTGGATGCCCTCGGGTGCGCCGATCAGGCCGATGAACTTGATGCGCTTGGCGCCGTGCTTTTTGATCTGGGAGATGGCGTCAATGGCGCTGCCGCCGGTAGCCAGCATGGGGTCCAGCACCAGCACGTCGCGCTCCGCGATGTCCACGGGCAGCTTGCAGAAGTATTCCACGGGCTGGAGAGTGGTCTCGTCGCGGTACAGGCCGATAAAGCCCACCTTGGCGGCGGGCAGCAGGGTCAGCATGCCGTCCAGCATGCCCATGCCCGCGCGCAGGATGGGCACCAGAGCCAGCTTGCGGCCCGCCAGCACCTTGGTCTTTGCCATCGTGATAGGGGTCTCGATCTCGACCTCCTCCAGCGGCAGGTCGCGGGTGGCCTCATAGCACAGCAGGGTGGCGATCTCGCTGACGAGGTCGCGGAACTCCTTGGTGCCGGTCTGCTTGTTGCGCAGCAGGCTGATCTTGTGCTGCAGCAGCGGATGCTCAACGATCATAGGGGTCATAACAACACGCTCCTTGGATTTCAGTTTTTATGCTCAATCAAAAGACAAACAGAGGAGATCAGCGCTGTTCCAGCTCGGCCAGCTTGGCCACACGGCGCTCGTGCCGCCCGCCCTCAAAGGGGGTGTTGAGGAACAGATCCACGAGCTGGCAGGCCAGACCCACGCCGACGACACGGCCGCCCAGACACAGGGCGTTGGCGTCGTTGTGGCGGCGGGTGAACTCACAGCTGAAGCTGTCGGAGCAGGCGCAGGCGCGGATGCCCCGGATCTTGTTGGCGGCCATGCTGATGCCGATGCCGGTGCCGCAGAACAGCAGCGCCTGACCGCATTGGCCGGAAACGACTGCCTCGCAGGCGGGCACTGCCATATCGGGATAATCGACGCTCTCGGTGCTGTGGGTGCCAAAGTCGACATAGTCGAGGCCCATTTCATCCAGATGGGCCTTGACCGCTTCCTTCAGCTCAAAGCCGCCATGGTCGGCGGCAAGCGCGATGGGTTTTGTCATGAGGTTTGATCCTTTCCGTTGGTCACAGGTGTATTCGCAGCTTTTCCGGCGGCAGTCTCAGCGGCCAGACGCTGGGCGCGCTCGCGCTCGGCCTGGCTGAGCCGGTGATAGTCCGGCAAAAGAGCCTCCGGCAGGACGGTGCGGCCGTCCTCGGCCATCTGCTTCGCCACGAACGCCACCGCCGCGGCCCGTCCGCCCCGCAGGGCAGGCGGCACCGGGAGCACGCCCGGGAGCTGGCCGTATTTATTATAACACAGAGACGCGCCGTCACCAACAAAAAATACAGGCTTTTTGCAGGTTTTGACAAATTGCTCCAGATCGTCCACGGCCCGGGCGTCGTCTTCCAGCAGCCGGGTGTGGGTGGCGAGATCAAACGCGGCGCAGTATACCTGGGCGCGGCGGGCATCCAGCGCACAGAGCACGGTGCCTTCGCCGATATGGGCGGCGGCCAGAGCTTCCAGGGTCGAGACCGGCGCACAGGGAGTCTCCCGTGGGAAGGCCAGCCCCTTGACCGTAGCCAGACCGATGCGCAGCCCGGTAAAGCTGCCTGGCCCCGCGTTGACGCCATACACGTCGATATCCGAGCACCGCATGCCGCAGAGCCGCAGGCAGGTGTCGATGAGCGGCATCAGCGTTTCGCTGTGGGTCATGCCAGCGTCCAGATAGCACTCGTACCGCAGGCGGTCGTCCTGCAACAGAGCGACCCCCGCGGTTTTGCCCGCGGTATCGACCGCCAGGATGTTCATAGTTCTACCCCCTCGATGGTGATGCGGCGGGTGGCATCGTCCAGACGCTGGATATCCACCCGGATGGGATGCTCCGGCTCGAGCAGCGCGGCAAAGTTTTCGCTCCACTCGGCCGCGACGACCGCCCCCTCGTCCAGATAGTCGTAGAATCCGGCCGCGCACAGGTCGCTTTCGGAAGAGATGCGGTACAGGTCGAAGTGTGCAAAGGGCTGCGGGCCGCGGTAGTAGTTCACAATGGCAAAGGTGGGGCTGCTGACCGGGTCGGTGCAGCCCAGCCCCCGGGCCAGGCCCTCGCAGAAGGCGGTCTTGCCCGCGCCGAGGCCGCCGGTGAAAGCGATGAGCGCACCGGGCTGGAGCACGGCGGCCATCCGCTGCCCCAAAGCGACCGTCTCCGCACGGGAACGGGTGATAAACTCAGACATAACAAAAACCTCGTTTGGAAAACGCCGTGGACGCGTCGGCCCGGCGTGAAAGCTGCAAAAAAGGGACGGCAGAATACTGCCATCCCTTAGTATAGTATAAAAGTGCGAAAAGTGCAACAAGTTTGGGACGATGCTGCACGGGGGTCTCCCGCTTTTTGAAAAAAGCGGGGCAAAAACTTTTTACTGCGCCCATCGCCTGCGCGATGGGCGGGCGAGTTTGATGGTTGGACGGAAGACGGAGGCAATGGTTTGCGCGCTCCCGCGCGCAGGGGCTGCGCCCAGTACCGGCTATTGGTTACGCTGCCGCTGCGTATTCCTGCCAGAACAGCTCCCAATCATACAGTACAGCGTTCTCGTCGCCGCGCAGAAGCGGATACGCCGCCGCCGCATGGGGGCGTTTGCCGCCCTGAGCACGGTACCATACCAGATCATCGGTGCCATAGGTCTCCATGGCGTGTTGGACGGCATCCTGTACGGTCTGCCCCATGATGAGCTGATTGATGATATCCCACATCATGCTGCGGGAATAGATGGCGTAAACGTTGTTCACAAATCCGACCACGGCACGCGCGCCGCCTGCCAGCAGAGCATCCGCCATGGAAAAGTCGACGCTGCCGTCCACGCCATAGAACTCACAGGTCTCCGACAGGACGATGGTATCCCGGAGCTGGCCTCGCCAGTAGGTGCCGCGGAAGAAATCCGGCGTAACGCAGTACATCCCGTTCACCTTGATGATCCGGTGGAGCAGCAGATCGAACCCGTAGAACAGGTCTTTCTGCGGGGTGGATTTTTCGGCCAGAATGATGAGCGGTTCGGTGCGCAGCCGTTTCCAGAACAGGCCGTAGGTATAAGTATAGTATGCGCCGTGGGCACTGATCAGGCAAAGGTCGTATTGGTCCATGCGGCGCAGGTCCGAGACGGTCACGTTGGTGTCGATGCGGGTGGGCATGCCGATGGAAGTCCAGAACGCCTGCATATACGCATAGTAGGGATAACGGTTGCTGTTGATGGTATTATCAAAGGCATAGTAGATCACGGCCTCGCCCAGGATATCGTAATCGTTTTCCTCGTCGAGCGATACGGGCAGTTCTCCCAGAGGCAGAGCGAACAGCTCCTCGTTTTCGTCCTCCGGCTCCTCCAGCAGGATGCCGCCCAGCGCCCCGCAGGAGTAGGCAAAGCTGACCATACTGCTGTCGTCGTCGGAATAGACCGAGCCGCGCTGCACCAGGCCCTGGTCGACCAGCTCCTCCAGCTCGGCCAGTGCGGCGGCCTGACGTTCGTCCCGGGACATGGCCGCGTAGGCGTCGCTCTCGGTCAGGCTGGTCACGGCCTCGTCGGCAGCCTGCATCTCCTGCGCCTGCTCGACGGTCAGCGTCTCCGAGGGGGCGGAGCCTTCCGGCCCCTCTGCGTAGGCAACAGAACACAACACGGTGGAAAAGAAACACGCCAGCGCGCACAGGGCGCAAAGGAACCGGCGTATCGATGGTTCGGGCATTTTCATATCTTTTTGTTCCTCCAAAAGATGCGCTTGCGGGCGGCATCTTCTCAGATCCCAAAGCCTGGATCTTTCCGCGGGGCATACCGGACGCGGGCGCCGCGCTGCCTCTGAGGTCCCGTGGGAGAGGGCGCGCCCCGCCCGGAGCAGGGCAGGAAAAAACAGGCTCGTACCCCCATTGTAGAGGGGAAACGAGCCTTTGTCAAGCGTCCGCACCGGATTTCGCAAACCTCTCACAGGAAGAAAAACTCACGATGTATTGCGTACCTGTGCCGCAAGCGGTATAATAAATCAGAATGCCGCCGGGCGGCGCGCATCACAAAGAAAGGCGGTGCTTTTTTGGAAAGCATTCGGAGATATTTCAAACGGACCGATAAGATCTATCTTCTTCTGTGCCTGTTCAGCAGCGGGATGGCGGTGCTGGCGCTGGCTTCCTGGGCCACTGAGCAGGGCAAGGGCTTTGCGCTCGATGAGGTGACCGGCCAGATCGCGGGCATCGGCGACTACCGCCGCGCGCTGGTGCAGGCGGGCGCGGCCTGTATCGGCATCCTCATTGCGATCCTGCTGTCTACGGTGGATTACCGCAGTCTTGTCAAGGTCTGGCCGGTGCATGTGGTGTTCACCTGGGGCCTGGTGCTCCCGACCCTGTTTATCCGCAATGTGACCCTTGGCCCGCTGACCATCGGTTATAATGCCGGTGATACGGATAACTATTCCTGGTATAAGCTCGGCGGCTTTACCTTCCAGCCGACAGAGCTGGCCAAGATCAGCTTCATCCTGACCTTTGCCATGCACCTGAACAATGTGCGCAGCCGCATCAATGAGCCAAAGGAACTGGCAAAGCTGCTGCTGCACCTTCTGGTGCCCGTTGCGCTCATCCATGTGCAGGGCGACGATGGCACCGCCATCATCTATGCGATCATCGGCTGCTGCATGATGTTCGCGGCGGGGCTGAGCTGGAAATATATCATCGGCGCCATCTCGGCGGCGGGTGTGGCGGTGGCGGCAGCGTTTGCCTTTCTGAGCGATAAGCTGGGCAAAAGCTACCAGTGGTACCGGATCCTCGCGGTCATCGACCCGGAAAATGCGACCGGCTGGGCGCCCAGCGAATCGGTCTGGAAAAACATCATCTACCAGCAGCAGCGCGGCGAGATCGCGCTGGGGTCGGGCGGCATCTTCGGAAACGGCTGGTTCGACGGCAGCTACTACAGTGTGCCCAACGCCCACAATGACTTCATCTTCAGCTGGATCGGCAACGCGGCGGGGTTCGTGGGCTGCTGCGTCGTGCTGGGGGTGCTGTTCGCCATCGTGGTCAAGACGTTCTGGATCGGCGCGCGCAGCGAGGACCTGCTGGGCAGTTATATCTGTGCGGGCATCGGCGGTGCATTCCTCGCACAGATCCTCGTCAATGTCGGCATGAATCTCCGCGTCCTGCCCGTGATCGGCGTGACGCTGCCCTTTTATTCCGCGGGCGGAAGCTCGGTGCTGATGCTGTATCTATGTGTAGGTCTTGTGTTGTCTGTTTATATGCATAATAAGAAAAAGCTGTTCAGCTGAAAACAGGTCCTGAGCCTGCCGCAGAATTGTTCACTCTGCGGCAGGCTCATTTTTACGGTTCGTCATCGTTCTCGGCTTTGGGCTGGTCAGGCTCCAGCGAACGGATCGCCTCCACGATCTGCTCGGCGATGTAACGGTGGCCTTCCTCCGTGGGATGGCCGTCCAGAGCGGTCTGCGTCTGGGGGATGGGCACATAGGTCACATAGTCGAAGCGGTCCGCCAGCTGCTGCTCATGGCGATTCAGGCGGTCGAAATACCTGCTCCAGCAGGGGATCAGCGGGACCGGGTTGGTATAGCCCATCAAAAGGATGTGGGCATCCGGGTTCAGGGTGTGCAGCTCTTCCAGGATCAGGTCCAGATTGGCCGCGGCCTCCGGGTATGCGATCTCGCAGATCTCATCCATGCCGTTGAACAGCAGAGAAAGCGTGTTGCCGGTCTCCTCCCAGGTCAGCTGGAAGCTGGACAGAGCCTCCTGCAAGAGCGTCTGGGTCTGCGGGTCAGAATGATCCCGGAGCAGGCCGGATACGACCAGACCGGCGAGCTGCTCGCTTTTCCAGTTGGTAGCCTCGCCCAGCGCGACGATGCAGCGGACCAGTGCGTCGTTAGAGCCGATCTGCACCGAGACCACGTCTGCGTCCCGGAGATATTCCCGGATCTCCGGGCAGTCGTAATAGGACCCGGCGAGCTGGTTGAATGCGGACATTTTTCCGTCCCGGACGATCTCCGCCAGATCACCGCTCATCAGGCCGGGAAGCCCCAGGTCAAGGGCATGCTGGCGGTCCAGGCCCAGCCCTTCCGCGACCAGAGCCACATAGCACCGAGAGGAGTAGCCCTCATAATTTTTGCGCATATCATGGTTGTTCAGCCCCTCGGGGGCATCATCGTACTGGAGATCGCTCAGGCCGACGCCCGCGGTGATGCTGTCGCCCAGCGCGGCAAAGGTGAAGGAATGCTCCTCCTCTGCGGCAAAGGCGGGGACAGCCAGAACGCTGAGCGCCACAGCGGCAGAGAGAAAAAGGCTGACGATGCGTTTTTTGGCGTGAGACATGTAAGGCACGCTCCTTTCTTCCCCGGGGATATCCGGCGGGGAGAGCAACATTATATAATGAACCGCCTGCCCGGCTGTCCTATGGGAAACAGCAAGGCAGGCGGCTTTCGGTCAGTTCTTTTCAGCGGCAAGCTCTTCTTCGAGCTTGCGGTAGTCGATCTTTCCGACCAGGGTATAGGGCATTTTTGCGATGAACTTGTAGCCCACAGGCTGGACGTACTCGGGCAGCTCCTCAATACAGAGCTGCATCAGCTCGCGCTGGACCTGCTTTTTCTTGGCGACGCAGTCCGGCTCCAGCACGGCGTAGACGAAGGGCAGACGGCCCTGCACATGGTCCTTGTCGTCCACGCCCACCACCGAGCAGGAACGGATCGCCGGGTGGCGGCTGATGACGTTCTCGATCATGGAGGGGAACACCTTGAAGCCGTCGTGGCGGATGATGAGCCGCTTGATGCGGGAATCCAGAAAGACATAGCCTTCCTTGTCCATATAGCCGATATCGCCCGTGTGCGCCCAGATGCGGCCATCTGCGTGGCGGCGCAGGATGATGGCGGTCTCGTCCGGCTTGCCGTAATAGCCCAGCATGATACCGGGGCCGGAGATGCAGATCTCGCCGCGCTCGCCGATGGGCAGCTCCTGCCCGGTGCCCGGTTCAAACACCGATACCAGTGTGTTGACCAGCGGGATGCCGACGCTGCCGGGCTTGTTGCAGGGGCCTGCGGCGGCGGTTGCGGCCGAACAGACCTCGGTCATGCCATAGCCCTTGGCCAGCGGGTACGGCGCCTTGTGGGCGGCGAGGAACTTGTTGACGGTCTCCTCTGCGCCCAGCGAAATGGCGTCGCCGCCGGCTGCGTAGTTAAGGATGAAGGACAGGTCCCTCTTTTTCAGCCTGGGATCCGCCGCAAGCTGCTGATAGTGGGCGGGCACACCGAACATATGCTCCGGTCTGTGTCTCAGTACCAGCCGGCCGAGCTTTGCGGGGTCAAGGTTCGGGATGATGACCACCGTAAAGCCCAGGGACAGCGGCAGATGGACGCCGCAGGCAAAGCCATAGGCAATGAAAGGAGGCATGATATTCATGAGCTTCTGCCCGGGTCGGAACAGCTTTTCAAAGGCAAAGAACTGCTTTGCGATCGCGTTGAAATTATCGTCGCTGAGCATGACGCCCTTGGGCGAGCCGGTGGTGCCGCCCGTATGCACGACCACACAGGCATGCGCCGGGTCATACGGTTCGGAAGGGATCGGCTGATCCCTGGCGGCCTCCATAAAGTCTTTCCAGAATATGACGTTGGAAGCGTAGCTGTTTGTGTCCGGGGTGCTCAGCTTGTAGCCCACAGCCATCAGCGGAGGCAGAGAATCGGCAGGGGAGACGATCAGCACCTTTTCGATGTGGGTGCGTTTGGCGGCCTGATAGCAGCGGTCATAGACGACGTTCAGGCAGATGAGCAGGCGGGAGTCCACCTCCTCGATATAGTCGGCGATGCCCTCGGCGCTGTAACGCGGGTCGATCAGGTTCAGTGTTGCGCCCAGCAGGCTGGCAGCATAGAAACAGTAGATGATCTCCGGGGTCATAACGCTGACCACCGTAATGATGTCACCCTTTTTTACTCCCAGCACACGCAGCGCGGCAGCCGTTTTTTTGACGTTGACGATCAGGTCTGCGTAGGTGACCTTGCGGCCGAAGTAATCCAGCGCTACGCTGCGCAGATTCTGGCGGTTCTGCCGACACACGAAATCAAAGGTGGTGCAGGCCGGCAGGGGCTGGTCGATAAACTTCTTGTCATAGAATGCGAGCCAGGGCCGAGACGTGGAGGCATAGATCGTGGAGTTAGGCTCTGTGTTCATGAAAGTTCCTTCTTTTGATTCAGATAAGCATCCCGTGCTGGCAGCAGGGAAGGCGGAGGAGGATCAGGGCCGGGACCCTGATAAAAATGTCACAAAATACCCCTCTATTGTAACGGCCACGACAGGAAAAGTCAAGGAAAGTAAGAAAATCGAGACAAATTTTGCAACATTTTATTGCACTTGTCCGCAATTACAGCCTGCGTTCGGCTCAGTCTTCCGTCAGCCAGGCCGCGGCCTCGTCCTCGCTGCACAGGACCCAGTGCCGGGGCCGCAGCTCCCGCCACTGGGGCGGCTGGGCGGTATAATCGTGCATGGCGGGGTCGTAGACCAGCAGCTTTTTCGTTCGCTCCCGGCGGGGGTTGGGCATGGGGATCGCCGAGAGCAGGCTGCGGGTATAGGGGTGGATGGCGTGGGCGACCAGTTCCTCGGCGTCCGCCAGCTCCACGATATCGCCCTTGTGGATGACCGCGATGCGGTCGGAGATATACCGCATGACCGAAAGGTCGTGGGCGATGAACAGATAGGTGATGCCGCGCTCCTTTTGCAGATGGCGCAGCAGGTTGAGCACCTGGGCGCGGATGGACATATCCAGCGCCGAGATCGGCTCGTCTGCGATGATGAACTCCGGCTCCACGATGAGCGCCCGCGCGATGCCGATGCGCTGGCGCTGGCCGCCCGAAAACTCATGGGGGAAGCGGCTGGCGAACTCCGGCAGCAGCCCCACGTCCAGCAGCGCCTGCCGCACCCGGGCCTCGCGCTCGGCGGCGGAGAGGTCGGGCCGCACGTTCATCAGGCCCTCGCCCACGATATAGCCCACCTTGGCCCGCTCGTTCAGAGAGGACTGCGGGTCCTGGAAGATCATCTGGATCTCCTTGATGACCCGGCGGTCCAGCTCGCGGGAGATGCGCCCGTTGATCTTTTCGCCTTTATAGAGGATGTCGCCGCCCGACGTGGGCAGGATGCGCATGATGGCCCGGCCGATGGTGGTCTTGCCCGAGCCGGACTCTCCCACCAGACCAAAGGTCTCGCCGCGGTAGATCTCAAAATTCGCGTTCCGAACTGCGCGGAACTTTTTGTGTCCGGTGCCGTAGGTCACTTCCAGATGATCGACCTTGAGCAGGACTTCGCGTTCTTCGGCCATGGTCACATTCCCTCCTCTCGCAGCAGCTTGACGGCGGCCGGCGGCTCCACCCGGGGGGCGCGCGGGTCCAGCAGCCAGGTCTTGGCCCGGTGGGTGGGCGACACCTCGAAATAGGGCGGCCGCTTGACGAAATCGATCTTCAGCGCCTGCGGGTTGCGGGGCGCAAACGCGTCGCCCTTGATCTCCGCGAACAGGTTGGGCGGTGTGCCCTGGATGTTGAACAGGTCCTCGCCCTTGACGCCCATCTGCGGCATGCTGGACAGCAGCGCCCAGGTATAGGGGTGGCGGGGGTCGTAATAGATCTCATCCGCCGTGCCGATCTCCACGATATCGCCCGCGTACATGACCGCGACCCGGTCCGCGATGTTGGCCACGACGCCCAGATCGTGGGTGATGAGAACGATGGTCAGGTTGTATTTGTCCTTCATCTCTTTGAGCAGCTCCAGGATCTGGGCCTGGATGGTCACATCCAGCGCGGTGGTCGGCTCGTCACAGATGAGGATCTGCGGCGCGCATGCCACGGCGATGGCGATGACTACGCGCTGGCGCATGCCGCCCGAGAACTCGTGGGGATACTGCCCGAAGCGCACCTCCGGGTCCGAGATGCCCACATCCCGCAGATAGCCCAGCGTTTTTTCCTTTGCGGCCTTGCCCTTCAGGCCCTGATGCAGCTCCACAGCCTCCATGATCTGTGCGCCGATGGTCTTGAGCGGGTTCAGGCTGGTCATGGGGTCCTGCATGATCATGGCGATCTCGTGGCCGCGGATGCGCAGCCAGTCCTTTTCTTTTTTCAGCTCGGAAAGCCGGACCGGTCTGCCGTCGTCCGCGCCATAGTAGTCGATGGTGCCTTCCGAAAGGAAGCCGTTGGCGTCCAGCAGGCCCATGAACGCCTTGGTAAAGACGCTCTTGCCCGAGCCGGACTCGCCCACGATGGCGAGCACCTCGCCGTGGTACAGGTCCAGATCGATGCCGCGGATGGCGTGCAGCACCCGGCCCCGCAGATTGAATTTGATGTTTACGTTGCGTGCGGAGAGGATGAGCTGATTTCGTTCCATGGTGTGCCCCTCCTTATTTATTGCAGATGGTTCTTCGGGTCGGCGGCGTCCGAGAAAGCGTTGCCGATCAGATAGAACGCGATGGTGACGAAGCTGAGGATGATGGTGGGATAGAGCAGCTGATAGCGCAGCCCGGCCTGCATCATGACCTTGCGGCCGTCGTTGATGAGGTTGCCCAGCGAGGGGACCTCCACCGACAGACCCAGGCCGATATAGGTGATGAACACCTCGCTGCCGATGGCGGCGGGGATGGTCAGCGCCATGCGCAGCATGATGACCGACACCAGATAGGGCAGCAGATTGCGCACCACGATGCGGAAGGTCGGCGTGCCGATGCAGCGGGAGGCGACGTTGTAATCGCGGTCCCGGATGATGAGGATCTGGTTTCGGATAAAGCGCGCCATGGCGATCCAACCCGTGAGGGACATGCCCAGGATCAGCGTCTTGACGCTGGGGCTGGCCACATAGGAGATCAGGATGAGGATGATGGTGGAGGGGATGTTGTCACAGATGTTGTACAGCTCGGTGAAAAAGAAATCGAGCTGGCGCACATAGCCCCACAGCACGCCCACCGTGATGCCCACGGCAGCCTCGATGAGGGCGACAAAGAACGCGATGGTCAGGCTGGTGCGCGCACCCGCCCAGATGCGCGCCCACAGGTCCTGCCCGATGGAGTTGGAACCCCAGATAAAGCCCTTTTCGCCGGGGGCGATGTTGCGGTACTGGATGCCGGTGGCGGGGTCCACGGCGCAGTAGTTGGGGTCCACCTGTCCGGGCAGATGGGGCTGGAGGAAAGCGAACGCCACCACAGCCGCCAGCGCGATGAGCAGCACGACCGCGAGCTTGTTCTTGAGGAAGGCACGGAAGGTGCTGCCCCAGTAGC
The DNA here is from genome assembly GCA_051882435.1 of Faecalibacterium sp. Taxonomy (GTDB): domain Bacteria; phylum Bacillota; class Clostridia; order Oscillospirales; family Ruminococcaceae; genus Faecalibacterium. The sequence continues at coordinate 6,196 of JBJERT010000270.1, read as the reverse complement.
TGTAGTTGGAAGAAGCGGTCGCTTCGGCCTGAGATTCGCTGAAGCCCGCGGGGGAGAACAGCTCGTCCTCCGGCAGGCTGGCCCAGGCCGCAGGGCCTTCGGACTGGAGCGTGTTGAGCCCGGCTTCCAGTTTTTTGGACTTTTCATCTTTCATGCGGAACAGCATTAGCGGCCACCTTCCTTTCTGCCCAGACTGATGCGCGGGTCGATGAGCACCATCAGCAGGTCGCCCAGGATCAGGCCGATGATGCCCACACAGGCGTACAGCAGGACGATGCCCTGCACCATGGTGTTGTCGTGACGCTGTACGCAGGTCACCAGAAGCCCGCCCATGCCCGGGATGCTGTACAGGCTCTCGATGTAGATGGAGCCGACCACGGTGTTGAGGAAGGCGGAAGGGATATACTGCACCAGCGGGACCATGGCGTTGCGGAACACATGCCGCAGCGAGATGCTGTTCTCGCTCACACCCTTGGCCCGGGCCAGACGGACATAATCCTTGTTGCTCTCGTCCACCATGTAGCGGCGCAGCCACATGCCGTAGAACGCGATGTTGCCCAGGCTCATGGAGCAGACCGGCAGGACCCAGTATTTCCAGTTGCTGGCATCGAACAGAAGCCCTACGCCCAGCGCGGTGGTCCCGTACATCTGGATATAGAGGTAGTATACCGCCGCGGGCACCGCCTGGATGAGCACGATGATGGCGGTGCCGATCTTGTCCGGCCAGCGGCTCTTGAACCGGCCCATCATCAGTCCCATGGGGATGCCCACCAGCAGGCTCAGGCACATGGAACAGACGCCCATCTGGATGGAGATGGGCAGCTTTTTGGCCAGGATCTCCGTGACCGGCACATTGACCTTGTAGATGTGGCTCACGCCCAGATCACCGTGCAGGGTGTTCCACCAGAAGCGCCCGATCTGCACCGGCAGCGGGTCCAGCAGGCCCATGGATTGCAGGCCCGCCTGGATCTGGGCCTCGGTCATCTTTTCAAAATTCGGGAAATAGCCCTCGATCGGCATGAGCCGCAGCAGGCAGAAAACGAGCGTCACGATAATGAACAGCGTCAGGATCGAGCGCCCGATGCGTTTGGCCAGATATTGGAACATATCTGTGCGCACCCCTCTTTCGTTACAGACTTTTGCCCGCGGCAACGCGGACGGATAAAAATAGAATACAACAAAACCCGGCGTTTGGAAAGAGATTCTGAGAGATTTTGATGGGATTTTATCGCAAAAGGGCAGAACTGTACTTCAAATAACACAAAGCCCCTGTCCTTTTCCTCTTTTCGGGAAAGGGCAGGGGGTCAAAAGAAAAGATCAGCGGGCGTCGCGGTTGGCCTCATACTCCGCCATGGAGACGTAGTGGTCCAGAACGTGGATGCCCTTCAGACGCTTGTTGGAGAAGCCGGTAGAGGCGTACTGGCCCTCCCAGTAGTTCAGACGGGTGGCGATGTAAGCCGGGACGCTCATACCCATCGGCACAACGAGGGCATTGTTGATGAGCAGAGCCTCGGCGTTGGCGAACGCCTCATAGCGGGCGTTGATGTCGTCGGTGATCTGCTTGGCCTCCTCGATGGCGGTCATGTACTGCATGATGGCGTCGGCGGTCTCGCCGGTGATGAAGCCGTCCTCCACGCCGGTGCGCAGATAGGCGTAACGCATGCCGCGGGAGTTGGCGGCCTGATAGAACGGGTCGCTCTCGGTCTCGGGGTCAGAGTAGTCCGCGCCCCAGTTGCACAGCAGGAAGGCAAACTTGCCGTCGCGGCGCACAGCGGACAGGAAGCTGTCGGAAGGACCGGCGGTGATCTGGATGTCGATGAAGGATACGCCGTCGTTCAGTACGCCCTCGAGCTGCTGCTTGAGCACCTGACACTTCTTGTCCCAGTCGGTGCTGGAGGGGTTATAGGGCAGCTGGACCTTGACCGGGAAGGTCACGCCCTGCGCGGCCAGCTCCTTCATGGCGGCATCGCGGCACTCTTTCGCCTTGGCCTCGTTGAAGAACTCGCTGATGTTGGCCAGGTCGCCGCACTGGATGTAGTCCACGCCGTCGTTGTTGGCGCAGAAGCTGGGCGGGGTGATGGTGTTCAGCTTGTAGCCCTCATAGCCTTCGGGCGCGGAGACGGCCAGCGTGACCGCGTTGTTGATGCCGTAGAGGAAGGATTTGCGGAAATTGGTGTTGTTGATGGCCTTGGCCCAGTTCTCCGGCTCATATTCCGCATCCATGCCGCCCACGGTCCAGTTGGAGAACTCGTGGTGGAAGGGCATGAAGTTGAACATGTAAAAATAAGTGTAGTTGGTGTTGGGACGGTCCATGGACACCATATCCTTGGTAGCGGGGTCGGTCAGCCAGCTGTCGAGGATGTCGGAGCCGATGGTGGCTTCGTCGATCTCGCCGCGTTTGATCATCTCAGGGCCGTTGACCGAAGCCTCGGAGTTGTAGATGCGGCTCACCGTGTCGATAAAGACGTTGGCGGCGTCGTAGTTCTCGGGGTTCTTCTTCATGATCCAGGTCTCGAGGGACTCGTACTCGGCCAGATAGAACGCGCCGCAGCTGTAAGTGGTCTCCGCCGAGGTGGCGAACTGGTCTCCGGTCTCCTCCAGCAGGGGGCCGTAGGCAGGCTCATAGGGCAGGTAGCACAGCAGGCTCAGGAAGCCCGGGAAGTCATAGGTCAGGGTGTAGGTCAGGGTGTGCTCGTCCACGGCCTTGACGCCCACATCCTCGAAGGAGACCGGCGCGTAGGTCTTGGGGTCGGTGCCCGGCTTGGCGACCGTCACGACACCGGAGGCGTCCACGGTATAAGCGGTGCCGTCGTCGGCGACCACGCCGCTGTTGGCGTTGTTGAGATAGACCTGATAGGTGTAGTAGTCGTCCGCGCCCGCGATATAGGCGGTGACGAGGCCGGAGTTGGAGGAGGCGTAGTCCGGGGTCAGGACGTACTTCAGCGCGTCCACGAAATCCTGCGCCGTGACCGGGGCAACGACCGAGCCGTTGCAGTCCACCCAGTTCTCATCCCGCAGATGGAAGGTCCAGGTCAGGGTGTCGGCATCCCAGTCCCAGCTGGTGGCCAGACCCTCGCGCATGGCGCCTTTGTTGTCGTACTCCACCAGCGTGTCCACGCAGTTGGCACCCACCTGCATCTCCAGATCGGAGGCGGTGGTCAGGTAGTTCAGGGTGGAAGGCTGGCTGTCGTACAGGATAGTATAGGTGGAAGCCTTGGCCTCAGAGGTGCCGGAGGCCGCGCCGGAAGCCGTGCTGCCGGAAGAGCCGCCGCAGCCGCTCAGCAGTCCGGCCGCTGCGGCCGAAGCGGCGGCCATGCCGCTGACCTTCAGGAACTGGCGGCGGGAAATGGAATGATTCATGGTAAGAACCCTCTTTCGTAAATTGCGTTTGCTTCGTTTCGTGCAGGAAAGCCCTCTGTTTCCCCCGCAGAGGGCCGGAATGAAAAAAGAGCAACGGAAAATCACTCCGTTACTCCTTTGTAACAGTCCGTGGCCACAGATCACAAGTGGTTAGGAAAAGTATACCATTGTTCAGCAGCTACGTCAATTCTTTTCCGCGGAGGAACCACGGCCTACGCCTGACCTTTGGCGGCGGTTTCCGCCGTCTCAGTCGCCAGAGACCTGGCGGCCTCCTGTGCGGCCTGTTCGGCGGCGCGTTCGGCGTTGCGCTTTTGGACGCGGGCTATGGCCTCCTCCTGCCGCTTTTTGGTGCGGGCCTTGATGCGGCATACCGAGCACACGCCGTCCGGCGCATTGGGGGAGATGGGCTTGCCGCAGTCCTTGCAGACCGTCTTGCGGAACTTGTAAACGCTGACCGGTCCCAGGCTGGTGAGCTGGCGCAGCTTGAGGCCGTCGAGGCCGTGGTTGCTGCACGCCGCCACGCACACGCCGCACTCGCTGCACTTCCACGGCGTGATGACCGCGCGGGTCTGACCGTCGGGCAGGTCCTCCAGCTGGAGCGCGCCCGAGCGGCAGGCCTTGACGCACCGGTCGCAGCCAAAGCACTTGTCGGTGAAAGCGGGCAGATAGACCCCGAACCGCAGCGGATTCTCCCCATAGGCAGCCTTGAGCTGCTTCATGCGCTGGTTGAGCAGGATGCGGAAATCCAGCGCGCTGCCCCACTCGCTGTCCTCGCTGCGCAGGCCGGGCAGCATCCGCAAAAGATGCTTGGTGCCCTCCCGGGAGGAGCTGGACATATAGTTGAACATCTCCCGGCGGGACAGATTCTTGACCTGATAGGGCGCATCCTCCGCCTGATAGGCCAGCGTAAAGCGCGCCTGGAACAGCTCCGGCCCGAAAAATTCCACCAGACGGTTCAGCTCGCTGCGGAGCTGGGCGGCGCAGGCGTCGTTCTCGCATTCGCCGCAGGGGGTCAGGTCCAGCACCAGCTTTTTGTTCAGCGCCAGATAGGCCAGCGCCTCCCACGAGAGAGAGGCTACGCAGGCCCGCACGACCGTATTTTTGCGGGCGCTTTTTTCGCAGCCGATCCAGATGGTATCGTTGTCGGTGTCCGCGCAGCTGGTGTCACGCTGGACCTGCTCGGGCGAGGGGGCGATGCACCGGCTGCGGCAGGCCGAAACGCACAGGCCGCAGTCCACACAGGCGTCCCACTCTTTGATGAGGCTGGGCCGGGTGAAGATCTCCTCCCCATAGGGGCAGATATCCTTGCAGGCGGTGCAGGCGGTGCGGTGGGGGTGCAGGTTCCAGCACTGACGGCGGTTGACCTCCGGGTGGGTGGTCTTCATCAGTGCGTCCATCGCGGTCTTGGTAAAGAAGCCCATAGAAGCCTTACTCCTTGTTGGTCTGATCCATCACCGTGGTCACGACAGCATTGTCCAGCAAAAAGCGCTGGACCTTGCGGGCGGCGATGGCGGCGGCCACCGCGTCGGGGGTGAGCACCTTGCGGATCTCGGCCTCCGGCGTGCCGTGCAGACGGGACAGGCGGATGTATTCGGTATCCACTTCGTTGGGGTGGACGACGATCTGCTCCGCCTCGGCGATGGCCTTGGCAGCCAGTACGCGGCGGATCTTCCGCTCGGCGTCGCGGCGGTAGCTTTCCTCCATCTTTTCCGGGGTGGAATGGCTGTTCTGACAGAAGACTTCAAAGGGGATGCCGCTCTTGTCCAGCCGGGTCTTGAGCTGTGCCAGCTCCCCGGCGGCTGCCTTTTCGATCACCTCGGCGGGGATGTCCACGGTCAGGTTGGCCCCGGCCATGTCCAGCAGTTCGGCCTCGGCCTTGCGGTCGGCGTTCTGCTCGTGGAGGGAGCGCTTTTTCTGCCGGATAGCGTCCTTCATGGCGCTGAGGGAAGCGTAGCCCTGCTGTTTGGCAAAGGCTTCGTCCGGGGCAGGAGTGTGCTTTTCCGCCACGGCATGCAGCACGATCTGGAACTGGGCGGTCAGGCCGGACAGCTCCGGGACGCGGAAGTTTTCAGGATAGGTAAAGTCGAAGCGAAACGTCTCGCCCGCGCAGTGGCCATAGATGGCCTGCTCGGCTGCGGGCATCAGCTTGCCGTCGCCCAGGCAGACGGTGACCTTGGTCATTTTGCTGTCCGGGATGGGCTGGCCGTCCAGGAAGCCCTCAAAGTCCAGCGTGACCTTGCTGCCGCGGCGGGCCGGCTCGGTGCTGGGGTGGTAGATGGCGTGGGTGCGGGTCTGATGGACTACTTCTTGGTCTATGGTGGCCTGCGTGACCGGGCGCACATGGCGCGTCACGGCCAGGCCCTTGTATTGCCCCAGCGTGACCTGGGGGCCGTTCGGATTCTGGTGCATGGGGACCGGCTCCTTTCCTCAGCAATCGGCGCAGCCAAAGCTGCCGGCGGGGGTCTCCAGCCAGTCGGTGTCCAGCGAGACCGTGCCGTCGTCCCATACGAAGGTGGGGATGCCCACGCGGCCCTCGGCCTTGATGCTCTCGTAGGCGGGCAGCGTATCGCGTAGCGCGAGGAAGGCGCGCAAGTTCTTGATGTTGGCGGTGATGTCGATGTATTCGTATTCGATCCCTTTTTCTTCCAGCTTCTGCTTCATATCGCGGCAGGTGGAGCAGATGGCAGTGCCGTAAAATTTCAACATAACGTTTTCCTCCTGAATTTCGGGTGGGGAGCGCGGCGCGTTCTCCGCCCGGGATATACGATAACAGTCTTATAATAGCAAAAAGGTGTGAATAAATCTAGTCGGGAGAAGAGATTGCGAGGGGGAACGG
>JBJERT010000269.1:0-3751 GCA_051882435.1 Faecalibacterium sp. | reverse complement strand
TTGCGACTGAAAAGCTTTTTCGGTTCCTTTTTCTCGAAAAAGGAACAAAAAAACCGTCTTTATCTTTCTGGAATATAAAGGGATCATTATGGCAGAACAACTGTGGAAAGGCCGCTTTTCCAAAGCGGTAGACTCGCGCGTAAACGACTTCAATTCTTCGATCCGGTTCGACCAGCGGATGATCGCGCAGGACATGCGCGGCAGCGGCGTGCATGCCGCGATGCTGGCCAAGCAGGGCATCATTTCCGAAAAGGACTGCGAGGACATCCTGAACGGACTGGCGGGCATCGCGGACGATCTGGCGTCCGGCGCGCTGGAGATCGACCCCGCCGCCGAGGACGTGCACACCTTCGTCGAGCAGACGCTGACCGCCCGCATCGGCGACGCGGGCAAGCGTCTGCACACCGGCCGCAGCCGCAACGATCAGGTGGCGCTGGACATCCGCCTGACCCTGCGCGACGCGAGCCATCTGCTGCAGGGCCGCATCGCGGAGCTGGTACAGGTGCTGTGCCAGAAGGCAGGGGAGAACACCGACGCGGTCATGCCCGGCTACACCCATTTGCAGCGCGCCCAGCCCATCACCTTCGGCCACGCTCTGATGGCCTATGCGTGGATGCTGCTGCGGGACCTGGGCCGCTTTGAGGACGCCACCGCCCGCATGGACGCCCAGTGCCCGCTGGGCAGCGGCGCGCTGGCCGGGACCACCTATCCGCTGGACCGGGCATTCACCGCCGAAAAGCTGGGGTTCGCCGCGCCCTGCCCCAACAGTCTGGACGGCGTATCCGACCGCGACTTCTGCATCGAGCTGGCCAGCGCCATTTCGGTGTGCATGATGCATCTGTCCCGCCTGTCGGAAGAGATCATCCTGTGGTGCAGCTGGGAGTTCAAGTTCATTGAGCTGGACGACGCCTTCACCACCGGCTCGTCTATTATGCCGCAGAAGAAGAACCCGGACGTCACCGAGCTGATCCGCGGCAAGACCGGCCGGGTCTACGGCGACCTGAACACGCTGCTGGTCATGATGAAGGGCCTGCCGCTGGCCTACAACAAGGACATGCAGGAGGACAAGGAAGCCATTTTCGACGCGGTGGACACGCTGGACCTCTGCCTCAAGACCATCACCCCGATGCTGGAGACCATGAAGACCCTGCCCGCCAACATGCGCCGCGCCGCCGCCAAGGGCTTTATCAACGCCACCGACTGCGCCGACTATCTGACCAAAAAGGGCATGCCCTTCCGCGACGCCTACAAGCTGACCGGCTGCATGGTGTCGGACTGCATCGCAAAGGACAAGGTCCTGGAGGAGCTGACGCTGGAGGAGTTCCAGAGCTACAGCCCGCTGTTCGGGCAGGATGTGTTTGAGGCCATCGATCTGGTGAACTGCTGCGCGGGCCGCCAGAGCTACGGCGGCCCATCCGCCGCCAGCGTGCGCAACCAGATCGCGCTGGCCGAACAAGAACTGGACGCATGGGAGGGACGGCAGAAATGAGCATCAAAGTATTCATCGACGGCTCTTCCGGCACCACGGGTCTGCGCATCGCGGACCGTCTGGCTCAGCGGCCGGAGATCGAGCTGCTGACCATCTCCGCCGAGGGCCGCAAGGACGTGAACGAGCGCGCAAAGGTCATCAACTCCGCCGACCTTGCGTTCCTCTGCCTGCCGGACGCGGCCTCGAAGGAGGTCATGCCGCTGGTCCGCCCGGAGGTCAAAATTCTGGACACCTCCACGGCGTTCCGCACTGATGCCGCATGGGATTACGGATTCCCGGAGCTGCGCGGCCAGAAAGAAAAAATCAAAAATTCTCACCGCGTGGCGGTGCCCGGCTGCTATGCCAGCGGTTTCATCAGTATCGCGCGGCCGCTGGTGGAGTTGGGGCTGGCCCCGGCGGATTATCCGTTCAGCTGCACCGGCATTTCCGGCTACAGCGGCGGCGGCAAGAAAATGATCGCGGACTACACCAGCCCCGACCGGCCCGGCCACAGCAAGCTGGACGCCCCCAAGAGCTACGGTCTGGGTCTGGGCCACAAGCATCTGCCCGAGATGCAGAAGATCAGCGGCCTTTCCCGCGTACCCACGTTCGTTCCGGTGGTGTGTGATTATTATTGCGGCATGCAGGTGCTGGTGCCGCTGGACCTGCGTTTGGCCGGGACCACCGCTCAGGCCGTGGCCGCCGGGCTGGCCGATTATTATAAGGATGGGGCGACGGTCTCGGTCCACGCGCTGAACGAGCCTCTGCCGGAAAACGGCCTGTATTCCAACGCACTGGCGGGCAGCGACCACATGGAGCTGTATCTGAACGTCAACGCCGCCGGGGACCAGATGATGCTGGTCTCGCTGTTCGATAATCTGGGCAAAGGCTCCTCCGGCGCGGCGGTCCAGTGCATGAACCTGATGCTGGGGCTGGACGAGACCGCCGGGCTGGAAGGCTGAGCGAGCCAAGGAAGAAAAAGAGGGAACATCTATGACATATCAGGAAGTATCCGGCGGCATCTGCGCGCCCAAGGGCTTTGCGGCCGCGGGCGTACACTGCGGCATCCGCGCGAATCACGCGGAAAAATATGATCTGGCACTCATCAAGGCGGAGGTGCGCTGCGCAGCCGCGGGCGTCTACACCACGAACAAGGTCTGCGGAGCGCCCATCAAGGTGGACCGCGCGCATCTGTCCGACGGCTATGCGCAGGCCATTCTGGTCAACAGCGGCAACGCCAACACCTGCGCCGCCAACGGCGTTGCGCTGGCAGAGGAATGCTGCGTCCTGACCGGGCAGGCGCTGGGCATCCCGGCGGAGGACGTTCTGCCCGCCTCCACCGGCGTGATCGGCCAGCCCATGACCATTGACCCGTTCGCCCGGGGCATCCCCGCCGCTGCGGCCAAGCTGGCCGCCACACCGGCGGGCAGCACGGACGCCGCCACCGCTATCATGACCACCGACACCCACAAAAAAGAGTACGCCATCCAGTTCGAGCTGGGCGGTAAGACCTGCACGGTGGGCGCTATCGGCAAGGGCAGCGGCATGATCGCCCCCAACATGGCCACCATGCTGGCGTTCTATACCACCGACGCGGCGGTATCGCCCGCGCTGCTGGAAAAGGCGCTCAAGACCGTGGTGCCCGGCACCTATAATCAGATGAGCGTGGACCTGGATACTTCCACCAACGATACGCTCATCATCATGGCCTCCGGCCTTGCGGGCAACCCCATGATCTGCGAGGAAAATGCCGACTACGAGGCCTTTGTCGCGGCGCTGACCGCCATTGCCGAGCATATGTGCGCCGAACACGCGGGCGACGGCGAGGGCGCGACCCACCTTATCACCTGCGAGGTCACCCACGCCCCCGACCTCAAGACCGCCCGCGCTGTCTCCCGCAGCGTGGTCTGCTCCAATCTGTTCAAGGCCGCGGTCTTTGGCCGCGATGCCAACTGGGGCCGTATCCTGTGCGCTATCGGCTATACCCCCGGCGATTTCTCGATCGACCGTGTGTGCGTGTGGCTGTCCAGCGCGGCGGGCGAGGTCTATGTCTGCGAAAACGCCGCCTATCATCCTTACAGCGAGGAGGAAGCCGCAAAGGTGCTGGCAGAGCATGATATCCTCGTCAAGGTGGATATGGGCAGCGGTGAGGCCAGCGCCAAGGCGTGGGGCTGTGACCTGACCTATGATTATGTGAAGATCAACGGGGACTACCGGACCTGAACCCGCTGGACGGATGCCGGGCGCAGCCCCCGCGCGCGGGAGCGCGCAAACGCTGGCGGC
>JBJERT010000268.1:0-3758 GCA_051882435.1 Faecalibacterium sp. | reverse complement strand
CAGCCCCGTAGTCAAAGGACTGGCTGCTCCGTCGGGAGCGGCCAGTCCTTTTTGCGCTCAGACGCGCATCAGCTTTGCCCGCTGGAGCGCCAGAACCAGCAGCGGGATGAGCACGAGCTGCACCAGGATCCCCGGGATCGCGTTGAGGAACGCGCCCGCCAGGAACATCTGCCAGGTAAACGGCGCGCTGGCCACGCCGGAGAGCAGCGCCCGCACCGCGCCCCAGACCGCGCGCCCGGCCAGCATCGCGCCCACCAGCGAGCCGTAGATGCCCGCAGGCCGGTGCGGCAGACGGGCATACAACAGGCCGGACACCGCGCCATAGGCCGCCAGCTCAAAGCACATGGACACCCCGGTGGGGAAAATGGGCGGCATGCCGAACAGCAAAAAGCGCAGCAGCGGCGCCACAAAGCCCACCGCGGCCGCATAGACCGGCCCGCAGACAAAGCCCGCCAGCAGCACCGGAAGGTGCATCGGGCACAGCGCGCTGCCCACCTGCGGGATCTGCCCGGTCAGGAAGGGCAGCACAAGGCACAGCGCCAGACAGATGGCGGCCAGAACAAGGGTACGCTTGGAATCAGAATGTACGTTCAAACCAGTTTCCTCCTGAACATCGTGAGTGTGCAGCGCTCCTGCGGGCGCAGCGCCTCAAAGTATCGCTCCTCCAGCGGGATCCATTCCGCGAAGAAACGGCGGCATTCGGCCGGGGTGTTGCGGCGGGCCAGCCGCTCCCGCTGGAGCTGCGGGGAGATCTCCAGAAAGACCGTGAGGTCATAGAACTCCGCCAGCTCCGGGTGCATACTGTATGCGCCCTCCACCACGTTCAGCCGCCGGGGCGGGACCTCCTGCGCAGGCAGGAGCCGGCCGGTGCGGCAGTCATAGCGCTGGTACCGCACGGCACGGCCCTGTGTCAGAGGCTCCAGGACCTGTGCGCGGAAGCGTTCCCGGTCCACATTGCCCCCCGGCTCCGCCAGCCGCGCGGCGGTCCGCTGCTCCGGTCGGAGAAAGAAATCATCCATATGGAACACATTGCAGCCATAGACCCGTTCCAGCCAGTGCGCCAGCGTCGTCTTTCCGCTGGCGCTGCCGCCCTCCACCGCCACAAGGACCCGTTCCTGCTGCCGCAGCAGCGGGTCGATGCGGCACAGCAGCGGCAGAGCCTCGCACAGCTCCCGGCGCACCACCCGGTAGGCCGGGCGATAGGCGGCGCGGAACCGCCCGGAGTGATGACAGGCCGGGTATCCCGCAGACTGCCAGCGGGCGGCCGCCGCCTCTGCCTTGTCGGCGTCAAAGGGCAGACGCCCCGCCCGCGCCATGCCGCGCAGAACATCCAGCCATTCTTCCAGCGGCCCCGGCGGGCACGGCTCCGCCGCCGAGCAGGCAAACAGCCGGAAAAAGGTCTCCGGGGACAGGCTCCCATCCCGCAGCGCGGACAGGTGCAGACGGCAGTAGCCCCCGCCGATCGGCTCCACCGCTGGGACCTCCGGGCAGCCGGGCAGCTCGGCCGCGATACGGCGCAGGCCCTCGGCTTCGTTTGTGACGAGATGCCCGCAGCCCCGTGCGCTCTGGTGCAGCAGCTTGAGCAGGTCCTGCACCTCCAGCAGCGGATAGCGGGCACAGTGCTGCGCGAGAAGTGTTTCCATCATTTCCCTCCTTTTCTCCGCTGCTATGATATCACAGCCGGAGCAAAATTTCCATAGCGCAAAAAAGAGAGCGCCGCTGCGCGCGGCGCTCTCGGAACAGAGTACACGTTCTTCTGGGGAAACGGGGCCTTACTGCCTGCTCTGGGGCAGCTCGGCGGCCTTGCCGACAAACTGGCTCTTGCCAAAGCCCAGGATCATCTCGAACACCGGGGTCAGCAGCACCAGACCCACCGTGAAGCCCTTGCCATGGCCAAAGCTCCGGGCCAGCTTATAGTTGCCCTTGACGGCCAGCACGATGCAGGCGATCGACGCCGCCAGAGACAGGATGCTGCAAAAGATATTTTCGCTGAACGCGCTCAGGATGCTGGACACAACGCTCAGACCGATGACAACGTAGGCCATCCTGGCATCCCAGGTCAGTTTGTACTGGGTATACAGGTTATACCAGGGGATGAGCGCTTTCCAGCCAGCCTCGCCCGCTTTGGTAAAGATACGCCACTGGGCCACCGCCTGTACCACCATGAACAGCACCGCCAGGCCGAACAGCAGCGCTGTCACCGCGCCGATGAGCGCGCCCGCAATGCCGACCAGACCAAAAGCGCCCAGAGCGGCCTCCGGGTCCGCAGACAGTTCCTGAAGGAAGTTTACCCATTCTTCATTCATTGCAATGTTTTCCATAGTTTATTTCCTCTCTTTGATCGATATTCAGATGGCGCCGCGTCGTTTTGCGGCTTCTGTTCTGTGATACTGGGGGAGGAAGCGTTTTGTTACAGGGTTTGCCAAAAAATTTTTATCCAAAAACGGAAAGGGGCAGAGCCTGCTTTGCCGGGGGCTTTTGACAGAGGACCCGGCGTTTCGGCTTTTTTCGCGCTACTGGCCGGATTTTTCCGAGCGATAGATCCCGAAGGTATCATCCGGTTCCGGCATCTCCACGCGGGAGGCGCGGTCGTTGACCGCCCACATCATCCAGCCCATGGCCGCCAGCGCCGCCGCCACGATGAGCCACTTGAGCCAGTCGGGTAGTTTTTTCATTCTGCCGTCTCCTCATGCACATCCGGGCAGCAGCGGGCGCGGGCGCGGGTCAGCAGCTCCTGCGCGGCCTCGGCGTCCAGCGTATGCACCCACGCGGCCCGCGACGCCGCGCCCGGGCCGGTGCTTCCGCTCTCGGCAAAGCAGGCCAGACCGATATCCGAGCGGTCATTCCAGAGCGAAAAGCCCTCGGGCGCGATATGCGCGCCCAGACGGCTGGACAGCACAGCGGTCTTTCCAGTGGGACGCCACGGGCGGCCCAGATAGATCGTGCCCGCCGGGCAGTCCGAAACGAAGTCGCAGTCCCAGAACACGAAGCCCAGGCCCTCGGCCGGGCCGGAAGGGGCGGTCACATAGCTGTGGGGCAGGCCGTTGTCCACGGTGCGCAGCGTACAGCGCTCGAACAGCGCGTCCGCGCCGCCAAAAATGAAGTCGATGTCCCCCGCGATCTCACAGTCCGCGTAATACTGAGCGCTGGGGCGGCGGGGCGCCAGACCCCGCGGGCCGAGAAAGCCATCCTTTTCGCGCTCTTTTTCGGGCAGCGGCGCGCAGAACAGGGTATCCTGATTGCCCAGCAGCTTCACGCGGCGGAAAACCGCCCGGGCACTGTCCACATAGGCTGCGATGGCCTGCCCGGCAATGCGGCCCGGACCGGCGGCGTTCTCGATGGTCAGGTCCTCCACGGTCAGGCGTTCCCCGCTGAAAAAAGCGGTATAGCTGCGGAAGGTATGGGTCGGCCTGCCGTCCGGGTGGGGCAGCTTACCGCCGTCGGCCCACACGATACGGGTGCGGTCCGCGCCCGCGCCGCGCAGGGTGATGTTCTGTTTTTCGCACACGAGCTTTTCCCGGAAAACACCCGGGCCGATCAGGATCTCCGCCTCCTGCGCATAGGGTACGGCCAGCACGGCCTCCTGAAGCGTGGTAAAGTCGCCGCTGCCATCCTGTGAAACTCGGATCGTAAGCATGAGCGCGCCTCCTTTGGTGGTTTTGGACCAGTATAACCCACCGGGGAGGAAAATGCAAATGGTTTTGTTTTGTTCCTTTTTTGAAAAAAAGGAACCGAAAAAACTTTTTACTGCGCCCATC
>JBJERT010000267.1:0-3759 GCA_051882435.1 Faecalibacterium sp. | reverse complement strand
GGGGCCGCGCTCTGATTTTTGCAAGGCCGCTCAAGGCCGAAGCACAAAATCAGAAAAGCGCAACCCGTCTTCCTTTTTCTCGAAAAAGGAACAAATCTCCGTTTCCTGTCCAGACCGCGGTTGCATCCGGGCAAAAAGTCGGGTATACTGGGAGAAAAAGGAGGTGCGCCTGTGGGATATGATATCAGCGTGATCGACAGTCGGCGGGCCGAATGGGCCGCGCAGGCTGCACAGGCGGAGCTGCCCGACTGGGAGCAGCTCCCGCCGCTGGATCTGTATATGGACCAGGTCATCCTGCTGCTGCGAAGGTATCTGGCCCCGCTGTCTGGTGACGCAGAAAAAAGTATCACCGCCAGCATCATCAATAACTATGTACGAATGCGCATCATCCCGCCTCCGGTGAAGAAAAAATATTCCCGTGTCCACATGGCAGAATTGATCGTGCTGTGTACCCTGAAGCGGAGCCTGAGCATTGCGTGTGTGCGCCGTCTGCTGCCCGCTCAGCATGAGGAAAAAGCGGTCCGGGAACTGTACGAAGCATTCCTTTTCCAGTTCCGGCAGGTCCGCGACGCGCTCACCAGCCCGGAAAAGCCGGGTGCCTCGCTGCCGCTCCCGGCAGGAGAGGGGGAGCTGCTGCTTTCGGCGGCGCTTATCTCCAATCTGACCGGTGATCTGACCGAATACCTGCTGGCGGAGCCACCGGCAGCAACCTGAACAAAAAAGAGGAGAGATGCAGAATGGAGATCGAACGGAAATGGCTGGTAGAGGGCTGGCCCGAGGGCCTGCCTCTGCGGGAAGAATTTACGATGCGGCAGGGCTATATCAGCGTATCTCCTACGGTGCGCATCCGGGAGGAAGCGCAGACCGGCGGCGAGACGCATGACATCCTTTGCTTCAAGTCAGAGGGTGGGCTTGCGCGGGAAGAGATCGAGCGCGAGATCGACCCGGAGCTGTTCCGCGAGCTGGAACAGAAGATCATTGCCCGTCCGCTCATCGTCAAGGTGCGCCGCACCTATGAACTGCCGGATGGCTCCGCGTTGGAAGTCAACCATGTGGATGCGGGCCAGCCTACGGCGTTCTGGTACGCGGAAGTGGAGTATCCGACCATAGAGGCGGCCAATGCATGGGACCCGTCTGCCTGTGGAGTAGGAGAATATCTTTCCCATGAGGTGACCGGACAGCCGGGCCAGAGCATGGGAGCCTACTGGCTGGCGACCCGCGTCGATGCGCAGAAAACGCCCACAAAATGATAAAAACCGCTGCCGATAAAGCAGCGGTTTTTTGTCACTCCAACATTATTGTACTTCCGCGATGCGCTGGGCGATATAGTCCGGCACCGCCTCCTTGGGGATGCCCAGAGCCACAGCGAACTCTCCGTGCAGGGTGTCCTCGGCGCGGCGCATGAAATGCTCATCTACCCGGCCAAACTTTTTGTTCTGGCGGGCCAGACCCTGCTTTTTGTGATAGATGGAAACGGCCAGCTCGATCAGGTCCGCACAGCTGTGGGACTGCATCGCCTGCTCGTAATGAGCCGAAAGCTCCTGCGCGCTGCGGCTGTGGAACGCCTCACTCTCCAGCGAGGGGATGGCGTCGATCAGGCGGTTGGCTTCGTCGGCGGTAATGACCGCACGCAGAAAAATTTTCGGGTTGTCGGCGGGGACATAGAGTACCCCGCCCTGATAAAGCGGCTCCAGAACATAGTAGGGATGCGCGGCGTCCAGCCCTTCAAATTTGCGGGTCACGATATCCTGCACCCTGCATACGCCCAGGTTGCCATATACCACATGGTCGCCTTTTTGAAACATGAAAAGCCTCCATAGCTCCGCGTGCCGCTGAAAGACTATACCGACAGGAAAAGAAGAACGCTCCTGCGCGCCGGACGGCACAGCGGGACAAGGCCGCGCGCAGAAAAAACAAACCAATAGAAATAACGTGTCTATGGATATTGTACCACAAAACACCGCCCCTGTCCAAGGGCAAAGCGGCGAAAATTGACACCAAAAAGCTATATTATACGGTGAGGATAGCAAAGCCGCGGAGAGAATGCGGCAGGAAAAGGATGGAAAACCTGTCGGGAATGTGATACAATCGAACAAAAACTGCCAATGCCCGCCGCAGAGATGCTGCCCGGACAAAAAAGGAAGGAGACTGCTTACGAAACGCACTACATTTTCCCTGCGGCTGCAATACAATTCGCCGGTGATCCTCACGTTTTTCCTGCTTTCGCTGGGCGCGTTGTTTCTGGGCCAGTGGACAGGCGGCTGGACCACGAGCCATCTGTTCTGTGTCTACCGCGCCTCGCTGACCGATCCGCTGTTTTATGTCCGGCTGTTCGGCCATGTGCTGGGGCATGCAGACTGGGACCACTTTATGAATAACATGCTCCTGCTCCTGGTGGTCGGTCCGCCGATGGAGGAGAAATACGGCAGCCGCCCGCTGCTGGGAGCCATCCTGCTCACCGCTCTGATCTCCGGCATCCTGCAATGCGTTCTGTTCCCCCATACCGCTCTGCTGGGGGCATCGGGCATCGTGTTCATGCTCATTATGCTGTCTTCGCTGGCAGGATTCAGCGGGGGCATCCCGTTCACGATGCTTCTTGTAGCGGTGCTCTATCTGGGCCAGCAGGTCTATGACATTCTTTTTGTCCGCGATAATGTGGCCAATTTCATGCATATCGTAGGCGGCGTGTGCGGCACAGCCTTTGGTTTTTATTATGGCCCCAAGCGCCGGACGATCCGTAAACGTTGAGCGTTTTTCCCAACGTATCTGCGCGGGACAAATAAAATGTTTTTCACCTTTTTTCAAAAAGAACAAAAAGGCACAGCGCGCCCTCCCTTTGACGGGGAAAACGCGCTGTGCCTTTTGCTTTATTGGAAAAATGCCTTATTTGGCCTGCTTGCTCTGGATGTACTCGTCGATGGCCTTGGCTGCGGCCTTGCCTGCGCCCATGGCCTTGATGACGGTAGCCGCGCCGGTGACGGCGTCGCCGCCTGCGTAGACGCCCTCACGGCTGGTGTTGCCCTCATCGCCGCCGGTGACGATGCAGCCGTGCTTGTTGGTCTCGAGACCCGGGGTGGTGGAGCGGATGAGCGGGTTGGGGCTGGTGCCCAGGCTCATGATCACGGTATCCACGTCCATGGTGAACTCGCTGCCCTTCTTCTCGATGGGGCGGCGGCGGCCGGAAGCATCCGGCTCACCCAGTTCCATCTCGATGCAGGTGATGGCGCGCACGAAGCCGTTCTCGTCAGACAGGATCTCCACCGGGTTGCACAGGGTCTTGAAGATGATGCCCTCTTCCTCGGCGTGCTCGACTTCTTCCTTACGGGCAGGCAGCTCGGCCATGCCGCGGCGGTAAACGATATAGACCGTCTCCGCACCCAGACGCAGCGCGCTGCGGGCCGCGTCCATGGCGACGTTGCCGCCGCCGACGACCGCAACAGCCTTGCCGGTGCGGATGGGGGTCTTGCTGGTGGGCAGATAAGCCTTCATCAGGTTGGAACGGGTCAGGAACTCGTTGGCGGAATAGACGCCCTTCAGGCTCTCGCCGGGGATGCCCATAAAGCGGGGCAGACCGGCGCCAGAACCGACGAACACGGCCTCGTAGCCGTACTCCCCCATCAGCTCGTCGATGGTCAGGACCTTGCCGATGACCATGTTGCACTCGAACGCAACGCCCATCTTCTTCAGACCGTCGATCTCCTGCTGGACGATGGCCTTGGGCAGACGGAACTCGGGGATGCCGTACATCAGAACGCCGCC
>JBJERT010000266.1:0-3761 GCA_051882435.1 Faecalibacterium sp. | reverse complement strand
TGGGCCGATTGAAAAGCTTTTTCGGTTCCTTTTTCTCGAAAAAGGAACAAAAAACGTCCCTCAGTTCAGCTTCAGGTCCCCGTCCTTGATCCATCCCAGGCGGCGCTCGGCCTCGCAGAAGGCAACGCTGAGCAGGGCGGGCAGGACGAAGCAAATCAGCACGAGGCCCGCCCAGTCCCAGGGCGTGATGGCGGCCTTGACGCCGGCGGCCACGTCATTGACCCAGCCGGTGTATACGCCGATCTGACCCACCAGACCGCAGGTGCCCATGCCCGAAGAAACCGCCGCGCCGTTCATCTCCAGATGGAACACGCAGGTGGCCAGAGGCCCGGTGATGGCGCTGGCCAGCGTGGGCGCGATCCAGATGCGGGGATTCTTGACGATGTTGCCCATCTGGAGCATGCTCGTGCCCAGACCCTGGCTGACCAGTCCGCCCACGCCGTTTTCACGATAACTCATGAACGCGAACCCGATCATCTGGGCGCAGCAGCCTGCCACGGCCGCGCCGCCCGCAAGCCCGGTCAGGCCCAGCGCCGCGCAGATGGCGGCCGAAGAAATGGGCAGCGTGAGCGCAACGCCCACGATGACCGACACCAGCATGCCCATCACGAACGGCGCCTGCTCGGTGGCCCACATGATGAGCGCGCCTACCTTGCTGGCCGCCGCGCCGATGGGGGCCGCAATGAGCATGGACAGCCCCACGCCCGAGAAGATCGTGACCAGCGGCGTGACCAGGATATCCACACGGGTCTCCTTGCTCACCGCCTTGCCCAGCTCGGCCGCGACGATCGCAATGATGAGCACGGCCAGCGGCCCGCCCGCGCCGCCCAGAGCGTTGGCGGAGTAGCCCACCGTGATGAGGCTGAACAGCACCAGCGGCGGCGTGTGCAGCGCCCAGCCGATGGCGCAGGCCATGGCCGGGCCGCTCATGGCCGAGGCATAGGTGCCGATCTCCACCAGCGCCTCCAGCCCGGTCTGCTGGCCCAGCGTCTTGATGATGGTGCCGATGAGCAGGCTGGCAAACAGACCCTGCGCCATCGCTCCCAGTGCTTCGATGAGATAGCGCTGCGGCGAGATCACGATATCCTTGCGCTGTAAAAATTCTTTGAACTTTGCCATAATGACATTCTGCCTTTCTGTGTCGTCTGCGCAGCGGGGCGGCGTGCCGCCCTGTGCGGCCTCTATCATACCATACACCTGTCAAGACAGCAAGCCCCAAAATCCCTGAAAATCCAAAAATCTGGAACCGGATGACTCGCGCGCGCAATTTTTGGGCGGTCTGAAACGTATCCTTTTCGGAGCGCTGTTCCTGCTTTGCCGAAACAAGAAGATTGACGCGGGCGGGCATGTGGGTGTATACTATTTCTGTATAAGGGAAATTATGCGCCCGCGCCCAGACGGCGCGGCGATCCGATAGAAGCATGATTTGGAGGCAGAGCAAAGCGGCATGAAACGAAACTTTTCGTCCATATTTCATAAGAGGGGAAAACGCCGCGGCGTAGGCCAGACGGTCGCCGTTCTGGTCATGGCACTGGCCATAACGGTGGGCAGCGCGGGCACAACGGCCCTGCTGGTCACTCAGCCTACCGGCCTGACCGTGGAGCCGTCCGCCCAGCAGCAGAGCTGGGAGCATGGCAGCAGCAAGCCCGCCGACCGCGGCGGACACGCGCAGCAGCAGCCGGAACCGTCTGCGGAACCGGTGCCTGAAGAATCGTCCGCCCCGGAAGCCCCGGCACAGTCTGCGCCGATTGAGACACAGCCTGCGCCCGCGGAGGCCGAGCCGGTGAGCGAGCCTGCGGCGGAGAGCGGCCCGGCCCAGCCGGAGCCGTCTGTCCCGGAGATGCCCGCCCTGCCCGCACCGGGCGATCTGGAGGAGGAAAACAGCCTGTACCACCACCTGTTCCAGGAGGAGACCCCGGAACTGGCCGCGGAGGACCCTCTTTCACCCCCGCAGGATGCGGCCGCAGAGGAGAACGGTCTGGGCAGCTGGCCCGGCGAGGAAAACTCCGTGACCCTGACGCCGGAGCAGATCCAGGCGGCCCTCGATGCAGGCACCCTGACCGAGGCGGAAAGTTATTGTCTGGATATGGATCTGGACATGGAAAACTGCCTGCGCTGGCTGTGGGAGTGGCTTTTCGGCAAGCCGGAGCCGCCCAAGTATTCGGGCTGGCATACGGAGGACGACAAGACCTATTATTACAGCGAGACGACCAACGAGGCGCTGACAGGCATCCAGTCCATCGACGGCAAACTGTATTATTTCGATGAATCCGGCGTGATGCAGCAGGACGTCACCTTTGGCATCGACGTCTCCAAGTACCAGCAGGATCTGGATTGGGACGCCATCAAGCAGACGGGCGTGGAGTTCGTCATCGTCCGCATCGGCTACCGCGGCTATGGCAGCGGCACGCTGGTGCTGGACCCTATGTTCGAGCAGCACTTTACCAATGCCCGCAACGCGGGCCTGCGGGTAGGCGTGTACATGTTCAGTCAGGCGATCAATGAGGACGAAGCCCGCGAGGAAGCCTTTGCCTGCGCCTATGTGCTCAATGGCCGTGCGCTGGATTACCCCATTTATTTTGACTCCGAGGCCTCCGGTTCGCCCGATGGCACCGGCCGTGCCGATGGACTGGGCACACAGGAGCGTACGGCCTGCGCGGTGGCTTTCTGTGAAGAAGTGCGTGCCAATGGCTATCAGCCCGGCGTCTACGCGTCCACGGCATGGTTCCAGAAGCGTCTGGACCTCAACGCTCTGATGGGATACAGCATTTGGAACGCCCATTATGGTGTGCCCCGCAGCGGTATCGCCTGTGATCTGTGGCAGGGCAGCTGCACAGCCCGTCTCAATGGCTACAACGGCCCGCTGGATGTGAATATCAGCTATATCGGATAAAGGAGACCCCCTATGGACCGCATTCGTCTGGTCGCGTCGGATATGGATGCGACATTGCTGGATGAACACAGCCAGTTCCCGCCCGATTTCGTGCCGATGGTGCGCGCGCTGGCGGAGCAGGGCATTCGGTTTGCCGCGGCCAGCGGCCGACCGCTCTATACGCTGGAGGAAATGTTTGCCCCGCTGCTGGACGAGGTGGTCCTGATCGGCGACAATGGCGGCGCGGTGCGCTGGCGGGGCGAGGACCTGTTCGTTTCGGAGATGGAACCGGAGGGCTGGCGGGAGCTGGCCCGGCAGACCCGGGCGGCAGGGGACGTGCCTGTGCTCTGCGGTCTGGACAGCGCCTATGTGGAGCGGAAGGACCAGCTCTATGACGCGATCCTGCGGCCATTTTACACGCATATCGTCTATGTGGAGGACCTGACCGCTGTGGACGCCAGGGCGGACAAGTTCACAGTCTATCTCCCGCAGGACAACGCCCGTCAGGCGTATGACGCCCTCTATGGTCCGCTGTGCGGCGCGCGCTATTCCGCCGCGGTGGCGGGGAGCTGCTGGGTGGATGTGATGAACCCCGGCATCCACAAGGGCGCGGCGCTGGCCGCGCTGGGCCGACGCTGGGACATCCCTGCCGCGGGGATGATGGCTTTCGGCGATACTTTCAATGACGCCGAAATGCTCCAGACCGCGCGCTATGGGTTCCTGATGGAAAACGGCAGCCCCGAGCTGCGCGCCGTGGTGCCCTTCCTTGCGCCTTCCCACCGTCAGCACGGCGTCACGCAGATCCTGCGCCGCGTCCTCGCCCAGAACGGTCTGGTTTCGCCGCAGGATTTCACGCCTGCGCACTGAGGGGACGGTTTTTGTTCCTTTT
>JBJERT010000265.1:0-3765 GCA_051882435.1 Faecalibacterium sp. | reverse complement strand
TCCCTGTTTCCGCCGCTGGCGGCGGTCGGCTCCGCTGCGAAAAACTTTTCAATCGCAAAACGCATTCGCGTTTTGCAGAGGGTTTTCTGGGAGCCGGGAGTCGGGCGGGCACCTTTTGCGCGCTCCCGCGCGCTGGGGCTGCGCCCGCGTTGCAGTAGCGCACTTCTTGGAATCGCCCTCTCAGTCGCTTCGCGACAGCTCTCCCAGAGGGAGAGCCAAGAAGCGCTCTACTGCAACGACAGAGCTTTCCGGTACAGCCTTGCCTCTCCCTCTGGGAGAGGTGGACGCGAGCAACGCGAGCGGACGGAGAGGGCGATTTCAAGAAGCATCTACCGGAAACGCACCAAAAAGGCCCCCTCCATGAGGGGGCTGTCGCCGCAGGCGACTGGGGGAGTAGCAGCGAGCAGAACTCCTTCCGTCATCGCTGACGCGATGCCACCTCCCTCATAGAGGGAGACTTTGCCCCACTGCAACGCGGGCGCAGCCCCCGCGCGCGGGAGCGCGCAAACCGGTGCCGCCTACCTGCGCAAATAAAAAACTTGGCCCACACGAATGTGTGGGCCGATTGAAAAGCTTTTTCGGTTCCTTTTTCTCGAAAAAGGAACAAAAAAACTCCCGCGTTGTTTGCCGCTTGACAACCATGCGCAAACATGCTATGCTGATACTACGCATAAACCGTTGAAGCGGGAGATGCGGCCGGGATACCCTTCAGAGAGCCTGCGGGAGCTGAAAAGCGGGCAGGGACACGCCGGGCCGCTATGGGCCGCCGAGGGCGCGGGGGAAAGGCGGGGCGTATGCCGTCCGGCTGAGTATATCGCGACGGACAGGCGCCCGTCAGCCGCCGGGGATGCAGCCGCATCCCGCCAAGAGCACGGCGGAGCGTTCGCCGTGAAGCAAGGTGGCACCGCGGATAAACGTATTTATTCGTCCTTGACAAGTCTCTGTGGAACAACAGGGCTTGTCGGGGCTTTTTTCATTTTGAGTCGATTCAGAAACCGCCCGGCCGCAGCCGGGCCGCAAAGGAGAGAACATCAATGAGCGAGAGCATCGAGCGCAGAAAGCGCATTCTTTCGGGCATCCAGCCCACCGGCACCTTTACACTGGGCAACTACATCGGAGCCGTGCGCAACTGGGCCAAATTGCAGGACGAGTTCGACTGCCTGTACATGGTGGCCGACCTGCACGCCCTGACCGTGCGGCAGGTTCCCGCCGAGCTGCGCCGCCATACCCGCGAGGCCGCCGCCATGCTGCTGGCCGCCGGCATCGACCCGCAGCGCAGCATCCTGTTCGTGCAGAGCCATGTGCCCGCCCACACGCAGCTCAACTGGATCCTGTGCTGCAACAGCCAGTTTGGCGAACTGAGCCGCATGACCCAGTTCAAGGACAAGAGCGCCAAGCATCCTGACAACGTCAACGGCGGCCTGTTCACCTATCCCGCGCTGATGGCGGCGGATATCCTGGTCTATAATGCCGACCTCGTACCCGTGGGGCAGGACCAGACCCAGCATCTGGAGCTGGCGCGCAACGTGGCCCAGCGCTTCAACAATGCGTACAGCCCCACTTTCACCCTGCCGGAAGGCTATGTGACCAAAGAGGGCGCCAAGATCATGTCGCTGGCCGAGCCGACCCGCAAGATGAGCAAGAGCGACACCAACGCCAACGCTTTTATCCTGATGACCGACGACAAGGACACCATTATCCGCAAATTCAAGCGCGCAGTCACCGATTCGGACGGCGTTGTGCGCTACGACCCCGCTGCCAAGCCCGGCGTGTCCAACCTGATGTGCATTTATCACATCTTTACCGGCACGCCGCTGGAACAGATCGAGACGGAGTTCGCGGGCAAGGGCTACGGCGAGTTCAAGCTGGCTGTGGGCGAGGCCGTTGCCGACGCGTTGGCCCCCATTCAGGGCGAATACAGCCGTATCCTTGCGGACAAGGAGTTTGTGGACAGCGTGCTGCGGGATGGTGCCGCCAAAGCCGGCATCCTCGCTGACCGCACCGTGCAGAAGGTCTACAAAAAGGTGGGCCTGATGCAGCTTTAAGGTTTTCTTTTGTTCTATTTTTGAAAAAGGGACCGAAAAAACGGTTTTTCTGGCTCACACAGTTGTGTGGGCCGGTTTTTATTTGCACAAAATCGTTTTTTTGCAGCGGAGCTGACTGAGGCCAGCTTTCCAAGACGCCGTAAAGGATTTCTTTTTGTCGAAATCAAGTGGAATCATTGACGAACGCTGCTCTTTTTTGTATACTTATAAAACTAGGGCTGGAACAAATTGACTGTAAAGAAAATTTCTGCCGTTTTGCCTTTTGTGAGCGGGTGGAGCGGTGCAAAAAACGAAGGAGAAAGTTTACTATGAAAAGCACTGGCATTGTCCGCGGCATCGATGCGCTGGGGCGCATCGTCTTGCCTAAGGAGCTGCGCACCAGCATGAAGCTGGATGCGGACGCAAAGCTCGAAATTTTTGTGGATGGGGATGCCATCGTGCTGAAAAAGCACCGCCCCATCGGGAGCTGCGATTTTTGCGGTGAAGTCGATCCCAACGCGGTGCACTATGCAGGCTACTGCATTTGCAGCGCCTGCCGATGCAAGATCAATGCGCTGTGACCGCAGCGCAAGGAGGATTTTGCCATGAGTCAAATGACTGATTTTACAGTTCCGTCCACAGTTCCGGGGCGTACGCTGCATGTGTTTCGCTGTGTACCGGATGGAGAGGTCCGGGCTGTGCTCCAGTTGTCCCACGGCATGGTAGAATTTATTGACCGTTACAAGCCGCTGGCGGAATATCTCGCCGCGCGGGGCATCGCCGTCACCGGCCACGACCATCTGGGCCACGGCGCTTCCGTCCGCACCAAAGAGGATTATGGCTATTTTGCCGAGCCGGACGGCAACCGCGCGGTTCTGGATGACCTGCACTCCATCACGGTACTGACCAAAAAGCTCTACCCCCGTGCGCCCTATTTTCTGCTGGGGCACAGTATGGGGTCCTTTTACGCGCGTCAGTACATTGCGGAATACGGCCACGAGCTGACCGGCGCCATCATCATGGGCACCGGCTTTCAGCCCAAGGCTCTGGTACAGTTCGCGCAGGGGCTGTGCCGGTTTCTGGCGCTGTTCAAAGGCTGGAACTACCGCAGCAAGCTGGTGGCGCAGCTTTCCTTTATGGGCTACAACAAAGGTCTGGAGGGGCGCACCTCCAGCGACTGGCTCAACCGCGACCAGGCCGAGGTGGACAAGTACCTGGCAGATGAACGATGCACTTTTATCTTCACGCTGAACGGATATTACAGCATGTTCACGGGCATCCTGCGCCTGCATGATACTACTTTTATTGCACAGACGCCCAAGACGCTGCCGCTGCTTTTCCTTGCGGGCGACGCCGACCCGGTGGGCGAAAAAGGCAAAGGCGTCCAGCGCGCTGTTCAGAGTTTGAAGGACGTCGGCGTGGAAAAGATCCAGCTCAAGCTCTATCCCGGTGCGCGCCACGAGCTTTTGATGGAGACGAACCGCACAGAGGTATTCGCGGATATTGCGGGATGGATCGAGAGACTGCTGGGATAACGCGGGGGATTTGTCCCTTTTTGAAAAAAGGGACCGAAAAACTTTTCAGTCGCAAAACGCATTCGCGTTTTGCAAAAGGTTTGTTGGCAGCCGTGGGATAGCGGCAGGCTTTTGCGCACTCCCGTGCGCTGCGGCTGCGCCGTCTCAGGGAAAACAGAGTGCCCTGCCGGGGAGAGATTCCTGGCAGGGCACTTTTTTATTTGGAT
>JBJERT010000264.1:0-3795 GCA_051882435.1 Faecalibacterium sp. | reverse complement strand
TCAATACGGTGTCTTTTCTGGACGGCATCAAATACCACCGCACGGAAAAGGACTACTACGAGATGCAGAAAGCCTCCGATGCTCTGTGCCGGGAGTATGGCCTTTCGGTCATTGAAAATCCCCAACGTGGGAAGTCCAGGCAGTACGGCGAATGGCGAGCCGAACAGGAAGGTCGCCCCACATGGCGGGGCCTGATTCGCGCCGAGATCGACGAGGTGATCCGCCAGTCCATGACCGAGCGCCAGTTTTTCGATAACCTCCGAAAGCGTGGCTATGAGGTCAAGGTGGGCAAGGATATTTCCGTGCGGCCACCGGGCAAGGAACGCTTTGTCCGCCTGGAACGAAACTTTGGTGAGGACTATTCCTATGACGGTATCCGAAAGCGGATACTGGCACAATTCAGCCGGGAGCGCCCACTGCCTGAGCCGGAGCGCAAGGTACGCCGTGCCAGGCTGCGGGGTGACTTCAAAAACACAAGGAAAGTCACAGGCTTCAGGGCGCTGTATTTTCATTACTGCTATCTGCTGGGTATCTTTCCAAAAAACCAGCCGAAACGCAACAAACGCCTCCACTTCCTTCTCCGGGAAGATTTAGCAAAGCTGGACGCCATATCGGAAGAAACAAAGCTGCTTGTACGGAATCGCATTGATACCGCCGAGCAGCTTTCTTCTTATCAGGAAGGATTGGAGACAAAAATTGAATCGCTGACCGCCGACCGCAAGGCTCTGTACCGAACGCAGCGTACCGTATCGGTAAAGTCCGATGATGACGCTCTGGCCAGGGTCAAGGAGCAGATCACGGTCATTTCCAAGGAGCTGTCGGCGCTGAGAAAGGAGGTGAGATTATGTGAGGATATTGCCATACGCTCCGGCGTAATCAAAGAGAAAATCAGAGCCGTCCGGGAGGACGAACAATCTCAGGGAAAGGAGAACAAACGCGATGAACAATTCAGGCGACGCAGCGGAACAGGTCGTCAGGCTTAGTTTAGAGGGAACCGAGGTTGCCTTAAAGCTCACCGGCTCCGCTGCCAAAAACATTGCCGCCGCCATCTATGCGGTGCTGAAAAACCGGGATAAGAACAAGATCAAGGGCCGCCAGCGTCTCACCGCCATGCTGAAAAGCGGCAAGGAATTAAAGGTGTTTACCATCAGCGAGGAACACCTGAAGCAGTTTGCTACCGAAGCCAAGCGGTACGGCGTTGTCTACTGCGCCCTGCGCGGCAAAGAGAAATCCGCAGACGGTATGGTGGATGTGATGGTGCGGGCCGAGGACGCATCGAAAATCAACCGCATTGTGGAGAGGTTCCACCTTGCTACGGTGGATACGGCGTCCATCAAGCATGAAATCGAAAAGGCACGGGCTGAGAAAGGTGCCGGGGAGAAAAAGGAGGCTCCCGCCGTTCCCGAAAAGGGCCAGCCCGAAAAGAGCGATGAGGACAAACTGCTGGACGAGATGCTGGGTGCGCCCACAAGGAAGGAGGAGCCTGCACCGGTAAACCCCTCTGCGGCGAGGACGGAAAAATCCCCTCCGTCCGCGCCTACCTCAGAGCCGCCCAGCAAAGCCGCCGAGGGTGCTGCTAAAAGCGCAGAGCAGCGTCCTTCCGTCCGCAAGGAACTGAGGGATATTCAGGCGCAGCGCAGGCAGGAAGAAGCGGCAGCTCCGGTCAAAGAGCCGGAGCGCACAAAGAAACCGGCGGCCAAAGCCAACCAGCATAAACAGCCGCCCCGTAAAAAGAAGAAAGCAAAGGAGAGATAAGCCATGAGTAATTTCGATGATATTTTTGAAGGCAATGCCTCCCGGAAAGGCCAGACCAACCAGCCCTTTGACAAGGAGGCATGGGCTGAGAAAAAGCAGGCCGAGCGTCAGGCGGTCTACGACCTTGCCGACACCACGGCAGAAGCCGTCAGCGCAGACGGCAGTAAATTTCAGGCGTATCTGGATGTGCAGACCCGTTTCAGCCGTTATTCTGCCACCAATGTGCTGCTGATCCTGGCACAGAAGCCGGACGCCACCCAACTGAAAGACTTTGACGGCTGGAAAGACGCCGGTGCTTCCATCAAGCGTCAGCAGAAAGGCATTTCCATTCTGGAACCCGGCGAGGAATATGAGCGTGAGGACGGTTCTATCGGAACCTCCTACAATGTGAAACGGGTCTTTGATATTTCTCAGACCACGGCACGGGCCAAGGTGCAGCCCACTGTCAGTATGGATGACCGGCTGCTTTTGAAAGCCCTGATCTCCCGTCCCCCGGTGCCGATGCAGACGGTGGACGATCTGCCGAACCACATGGGCGCACTGTACGACCATGACCAGCAGGTGATTTTCGTGCGCCGGGGCATGGACGCCGCCGATATTTTCCGCAGCGTTTCCAAGGAGCTGGCCCATGCGGAGATTGCCGGTGTGACCAAGGACTACACCCGTGAGGGCGCAGCCTTTGCCGCATACAGCGTTTCCTATATGCTCTGCAGGGAATACGGCATTGACGCCAGCGGTTATGATTTCAGCCGCCTGCCTGACAGCTTCCGGGAGAGCGATGCCCAGGGCGTCCGTGCCGCGCTGTCGGAAATCCGGGATACTGCCGGGAATATCTCCAGCCGCATGAACCGTGCGCTGGAACAGAACCGTCAGCCCAAATCCAAAGAACAGGAGCGTTAAGTTATGGGGAAAGAAGAAAAACGTGTCCTCACGCTGGACAAATACGAGCATGGCGTTGTGGTCAACGCCCTCAATGAAATGCGAAACGACCTTCTGGAAGAACAGCGCTCCACGGACATCGTGGACGAGGTGCTGTTAAAAGCCATTGACGCCCCGACGAAGAAGGTCAAGTGCCGCGATGAAGCAAGATAACCGCCAGACGCAGCTTATTCTCTGCCTGTTCGGTATTTTCCCTGTGGTATGGCTGGGGCTTCTCATAGCACCGGCTGTATCGGGCGGATTGCCGGAGATCATCACAGCGTTTCCGGCAGCGATGAATGCCCCCTTTCATATCGTGCTTTGCGAGGACAGCCTGAAAACTGTCCTCATTGCTTTGTGTGCGTATGGAATGGGCATCGGCATTTATTTCTCCACCCGGCGCAACTACCGCAGGGGCGAGGAACACGGCTCTGCCAAGTGGGGCGATGCCAGAGCCGTGGACAAGAAATACCGGGATAAAAGGCCGGAGCAAAACAAGCTGTTTACGCAGAATGTGCGCATGGGTCTGGACGGAAGAAAACATCGGCGAAACCTTAACACGGTAGTCATCGGAGGCAGCGGTGCGGGCAAGAGTTTCAACCTTGCCAAGCCCAATCTCATGCAGGCCAACACCTCATTCGTGGTGCTTGACCCAAAGGGTGAGCTGGTGCGGGATACCGGGTATCTGCTGGAGCAGAAAGGGTATGAAGTCCGGGTGCTGGATCTTCTGAACATGGAAAAGAGCTTCTGCTACAACCCCTTTGTCTACCTTCGGGATGACAACGATGTGCAAAGGCTCGTCACCAACCTGTTTAAGTCCACCACCCCCAAGGGGAGCCAGTCACAAGACCCCTTTTGGGATACGGCGGCAAGTATGCTCCTGCTGGCGCTCATTTTCTATCTGAAATATGAAGCGCCGGAGGACGAGCAGAACTTCCCGATGGTCATGGAAATGCTGCGGGCCGCAGAAGTCCGGGAGGACGATGACTGCTATCAGTCACCGCTTGACGAGCTGTTTGAACGGCTGGAGATGAAAAATCCCGACCACATCGCGGTCAAGTATTACAAGGACTATCATTCCGGCAGCGCCAAGACCCTGAAATCCATTCAGATCACCCTTGC
>JBJERT010000263.1:0-3809 GCA_051882435.1 Faecalibacterium sp. | reverse complement strand
TGTTGCCGATGCCCACGGTGTCGATGTGGGAGTCGATGGCGATGATCTTCTCGCCGTCGCCCATCCAGCCGATGACGTTGCCCAGTCCGTCCACCTCGACCTTGTCGAAGTTCAGCTTTTCCATCTCCGCCTTGATGCAGGCGACGACTTCCTTTTCCTCGCAGCTCTCGCTGGGGTGGGAGATCATGGCGCGCAGGAACGCGGTCATGTCCTTCTTGTAGCCTTCGGCAGCAGCCTTGATCTGCTCGTAGTTCAGTTCCTTGTTCATAGTATCCTCCTGCATCATTCAGCGGTGGGGTACTCGCCGCCCCACACGATCTTACGGTATTTGTCGGGATCGGTGTCTCCCTCGGTGGAGAACATCAGCACCTGAGAATTTTTGTCCAGGCCCAGCGCCTCGCGCAGCTCTTGATAGGTGTCGTCCTCCATGATGGTGGAGATGACGCCCATGCCCACCGCGCCGGACTCGCCGCTGGTCACGGCGGGGTCACCCTTGACGGGGCTGGCCAGCATGCGCATGCCCTTGGCGGAGACCCAGTCCGGGCAGGACAGGAAGGCCGACGCGTGGTTGCGCAGGATGTCCCAGCCGATGGTGTTCGGCTCGCCGCAGGCCAGGCCTGCCATGATGGTCTGGAGATCGCCGCCCACCTTGCGCAGCTCGCCGTCGTTGGCCTCGGCACCGCGGTACAGGCAGTCCGCCGCGGCGGCCTCCATGATGATGAATTTGGGCGGGTCGTTGGGGAACAGGTTGGTGAAGTAGCCCACCATGGCTCCCGCCAGACTGCCCACGCCCGCCTGCACGAACACATGGGTGGGGCGGTTGATGCTCATCTGACGCAGCTGCTGCGCGGCCTCGTTGGCCATGGAGCCGTAGCCCTGCATGATCCAGGCGGGGATCTCCTCGTAGCCCTCCCATGCGGTGTCCTGCACCACGACGCCGTGGGGCGTTGCGGCGGCCTCCGCGGCGGCCATGCGCACACAGTCGTCGTAGTTGACCTCTTCGATGGTGACCTTCGCGCCCTCTTTGGCGATGTTGTCAAAGCGGGTCTGGGTGCTGCCCTTGGGCATGTGCACCACGGCCTTCTGGCCCAGCCGGTTGGCCGCCCACGCCACGCCGCGGCCGTGGTTGCCGTCGGTGGCGGTGAAGAAGGTGGCCTGACCAAATTCCTCGCGGAACGCTGCGCTGGTCAGGTAGTCGTAGCTCATCTCGGACACATCGCGGCCCATCTCACCCGCGATGTAGCGCGCCATCGCGAACGAGCCGCCCAGCACCTTGAACGCGTTCAGGCCGAAGCGGTAGCTCTCGTCCTTGACGCACAGGCTGCCCAGACCCAGACGCTGAGCCATGCCATCCAGCTTGGCCAGCGGCGTGACGGAATACTGCGGAAAACTCTTGTGGAACGCCTGCGCCTTGGCGACCTCCTCCAGCGCCATGACGGCAAGCTGGCGGTCGTCGCTTTTGGGCATCGTGTTCAGCTTCCACTGAATGTTCGGTTGCATGGGATGCCTCCTCACTCTCTATAAAAAATTATTTTTTAGCATTCCAAACTATTTGTTTGGTGTAGCTTTATCATAGCACACTATGGCCGAAAGTCAATAGGTGATTTCGACAAAAGTATGCCTTTTTTCTTGTAAGACGCAACAAAGCGGCAAAACAAAAGCCGCCGCACCCTGCTCAAGGGTGCGGCGGCTGGCAAACTGTGTTTTTGCGTTACAGCGCGGTCTTGATGTTGTGGTGGCCATCCATACGGTGCACAAGGGCAGCCGCCAGCGCGAACGGCCACAGCAGGGCCTTCACGACGATCTCAGCCGGCTTGACGTATACCGTCTCCATGCTGCTGATGCCAGTCAGGACCAGACACGCGATGCCGCAACCCAGAATGTAGTAATACATAATCAAACCTCCTGTCAGTTTATGGTAAAAATGCAGGCCCGGAAAGAACGCCCGGCGCCTGAGTGACTGTTTTGGCGAGGGGCTGGCGCCCCTCTGCAAGCCTACTATACCGCAACTCCATGATAAAGTCAATGGGGCGAAAGCATGAAAGAAATCAAAGTGATTCCTGAAAGAAAGTGAAATCATGAAAGCAAATCGCCGAAAACCCCTTAACTTTATCAAGCTAAAGCAAATGAGAAAACTGACCTCGATCTGCGCACAGGATGTGCGCGGAGAGTGGAAAACAACGTAAAATGCGCCGACCTTGTACGCACAAGGAAAACAGGACACACTGCACAAAGAAAAGAACTGCTTTTTGCGCATAACGCCAAAAATGAAAAATCTGCGCAGCAGCGCACAAAGCAGAGGGCAAAATGGGTATCGACAATATATACAAAAACTTTCAATATCTTTATCAAAAACTATCCTTGTTGCTTTGATGGAAATGCGCTATAATAGGACCAGTACACGGGAAAGGAGTGGCGATCTATGGCAAAGGCATCGCAGGTCGTGTTACTGGAAAACGAATATTACCTCATCAAGGCCCCGAACGGTAAAGTGCTTGAGGTGAAGAACTTCAACACCGAGAACGGCGCGTCCATCCGGCTGTGGGATTATGCGGGCCACCCGTGGCAGCAGTGGCAGTTCGTGGATGCCGGCGAAGACCGCTGGCGGATCCAGAACCGCTTTACCGGTAAGATGATCGATCTGGCCATGGGCGGCGTAGTAGAGGGCACCTGGCTGCACCAGTGGAGCCGCACCAGCGGGCTGAGCCAGTGCTGGGCGCTGGAACCCACCCGCAGCGGACGCACCCGCATCCGCAATGTGCTGGCGGATAAATACATCGACCTTGTGGGCATGAATACGGCTAACGGCGCACAGGCGCAGATCTGGCGCTATGTGGCGGACGGCAATCAGGAGTGGAACCTTGTCCGCGTGGACGCCAACGCCATGCAGACCTCTGCCCGCGCGCAGGAACAGCCGGAGCCGACCCTGACCCCGTCGCAGCGCAAGCATAAAAACGATGACCTTGTGAGCAAGCTGAACAGCGCAGGCAAGGGCCGCCCGGGCCGCAGGGGTTGA
Source organism: Faecalibacterium sp. (assembly GCA_051882435.1). GTDB lineage: Bacteria > Bacillota > Clostridia > Oscillospirales > Ruminococcaceae > Faecalibacterium. The sequence goes on along the minus strand of JBJERT010000263.1, from coordinate 793 downwards.
AACCCGCCCGCAAAACCGCTAAAATAAGAACGACCGCGCCCCGCAGGAGCTTCTGCGGGGCGCATTTGTTATGATATTATGATAAGGAGGCCCCGCTCTATGGCATTTCTGGCTCAGAATACGACGCTGTGCTATCTGGAACAGGACGGCGCATGGCTCATGCTCCACCGCATCAAAAAGAAAAAGGATATCAACCGCGATAAGTGGATCGGCGTGGGCGGCAAGTTCGAGGCCTGCGAAAGCCCCGAAGAATGCCTGCTGCGGGAGGTGCGGGAGGAGACCGGCCTTACCCTGACCCGCTGGCGGTATCGCGGTATCGTGACCTTTGTGCTGGATGGCACGGCAGAATATATGCACCTGTTCACCGCAGACCAGTGGACGGGAACGATGGTCCGCGGCGACGCCTGCGCCGAGGGCGTGCTGGAATGGGTCCCTAAAGCGCAGGCAGAGCATCTCCCGATCTGGGAAGGCGACCGTATCTTCTTCCGCCTTCTCGCGGAAGAACACCCCTTTTTCTCCCTCAAGCTCTGCTATGAGGGCGACCGCCTTGTTTCCGCAGCACTGGATGGTAAGGAGATGGAACTCCTTCCGTGAAGAAGGCTCGCCCTCTCAGTCACGGCTGCGCCGTGACAGCTCTCCCAAAGGGAGAGCCAAGAAGCGCTCTACTGCAACGCGGGCGCAGCCCCAGCGCGCGGGAGCGCGCAAACCGGTGCCGAAAACCTGTGCATAAATAAAAATTTTGGCCCACACGCATGTGTGGGCCGATTGAAAAGCTTTTTCGGTTCCTTTTTCT
>JBJERT010000262.1:0-3830 GCA_051882435.1 Faecalibacterium sp. | reverse complement strand
GCGTTTGCGCGCTCCCGCGCGCGGGGGCTGCGCCCGGAGCACAGAACGGGGCTTGACTTTTGCCACGGGAGAGATATACTGGAAGCGGACATAAAAACAGGGGCGCCGAAAGGCTGAGATCCGCTCTGCGGAGTACCCTCGAACCTGATCCGGGTAATGCCGGCGCAGGGAGTTTGTGAAAACGTCCCCATCGTTCACCAAACCCACCCCGTGCGCCTGCCGAACAAGCGGGCGCACGTTTGTTTTTGTGTACTATACTTTATAAGAGGAGAGAATCCCATGTCCAAGACCTATTCCAAAACGCGGGTCCTTGTCGAGTGCGCGATGATGATCGCCATCGGCACCGTGCTGTCCAAGATCCGCATCTTCACCATGCCCAACGGCGGCAGCATCACGCTGCTGGGCATGCTGCCCTTCGTGCTGGTGTCCTTCCGGCACGGCGCGAAGTGGGGCCTGTTCACCGGCTTTGTCAACGCCTGCCTCCAGATGCTGCTGGATTTCTGGGCGCCCCCGACCCCGACCTTCCTGTACTTCCTCGGCGAGATCCTGCTGGACTATGTGCTGGCTTTCATGGCGCTGGGGCTGGCCGAGCTGTTCGCCCGCCCGTTCCAGAGCCGTGTGGTGGGCGTTGCGGTAGGTACTGCGGCGGCAGGTTTCTTGCGGTTCCTGTGCAGCTTCCTCTCCGGTGTGCTCATCTGGGGCAATCTGAGTGACGGCTGGGCGGCGTGGAGCTACAGTCTGATCTACAACGGCAGCTACATGCTGCCGGAGACCGTGCTGACCGTGATCGCGGCAGTCCTGCTGGTCCGCTCGGCCCCGCAGATCTTCGACCGCCAGTATACCGCCGGGAAAAACTGAAACGAGCGGTTCCCCACGGATGGAAAGCCCGTTTCAATGGTAAATAAAACCACAACGTCCCCGCCTTCCCAAAGAAGCGCGGGGACGTTGTGGTTTGTCAGGATGGGTTCTGGAGCGAAGCCGTGGCGTTCTGCACGATGCGGAACAGTTCCTCGACGGTCTGGCGGATCTGGGCAAAGGTGGCGATATCCTCATCCTTCATGCGGGAGGAGGGGGCGACGACGGCAGTCTCCTGCGCACAAAGGGAGCCGGTAAGCTGGATGTGTACCCCGTGTTTCGGGATGGCCAGCAGGACATGCAGCGGCGTTTCCTCCGCGAACATGCTGTCCCAGGGCAGTCCGAGGATGAGCTGCGGGGCGTTTTCTTCATTGCCGGGCAGCATGACGTACAGATAGCCTTCCTTTGCGTTTTCGGGCTGGACCTTTTTCAGTGCGGTGAGGGAGAGAGTGAAACCGGCCATATCCTGCAATTCAACGGTCTGCAGCTCTACGCCCAGCGCCTGCGCTATCTGCGTCTGGGAGATGTAGTCGCCCAGAGTCCAGTCGGGAAGCAGCATTCCGGCAATGGGGTAGGCGTCGCTCAGAGAACGCCGCACAGTGTTATAGAGCTGCCCGACATCATAAAGCGTTTCCGTTTCGTCAATATAGAGATGTGTGATCGGTTCGCCGGGGGTGCTTTGCAGAGCGAGGGAAAGCTGGAGCCGACCCGGTGCATACAGGCCGCTGACCTCACCCTGAAGGGCGCCGACCTGCTCCAGCACATTGTAAAGCGCAGGCGGAGCATCGGTATCGGCTGTGACCTCGTAAGAAAAGGAAAACTGCGCTCCTTTTTGCAATGCTGTTACTTTGCGGTTCAGCAGCAGATAGACCGTACCCAGCGCCACCGCACAGATCAGCAGCAGGCAGAGCACGACCACTCCTGCCGCGCGGCCGCGGCGGGCTTTTTTGCGGGAAGATGCCATGGATGAAAACCTCCTTTTACACCAGAGCTTCTTTCTTAACAGGATACGGGAACAATGTGAAAAAATCAAGAGCCAAATGCGCGGGCAGCACCCCAAAGCAAAACCTGACAAGGTTCCAGCCCCTGAAAGTGCCCCGGCGCAGCCGCCGCGCGCGGGAGCGCGCAAAAGGTGCCCGACCGACCACCGGCTCCCATAAAACCCTCTGCAAGCCGCGGATGCGGCTTGCCAGTGAAAAGTTTTTTCGGTTCCTTTTTTTCAAAAAAGGAACAAATCCCCCGTTTCTAGCCGCCCTTGACTTGCTGGTCTGCCGACGGTATACTGTCTCTACGGCAAAACGGGAATGGATGGAAAGGAAGGAACGCATGAAACAACTGGCTTGTGTGCTTGCCGCGCTGTGCATGCTGCTGCTGGCGGGCTGCGGCGGCGAACCGGAGATCGAAATGATATGGGAGCTGGAAGCGCAGGATGTGCTGACTCTGTCCAATGGCGAGTCAGTGGGCCGATGGCGCAGCCATACGGCGGGCAGCGATTCGACCCCGGCGGACTATGTGGACTATCGCCTTGCAGATGGGACGGTGCTGCTCCGGGAATTTGACCCCCAGGGTCCGGCGATCCCGGAGGGAACACTGGACGAAGCAGTCCAGAAAACCATTGAGATCTGGCACCAGGAACAGGGCCTGCGTTATGACCGGGGCGCGCTGCTGCGGGAGACCGGGCGGCTGAGTCAGGAGCAGGGAGACCGTTTTTCAGCCTGGACCGTGCAGCAGACCGTCCAGTTGACGGCTCTGAGCGAGCGGACAGTCTGGTGCGAGACAGAAGTACAGCAGCAGGACGAATGGTTTTGCTACAGCGCAGTCTTTGACCGTGCCACGGGTGAACCGCTCTCTCTGTGGAAGCTGTTTTCCGTGTCGGAGGACCGCGCAAAGAACGCGCTGCTGTCCACGGTCTCAGACGAGGACCCCAGAAAGACAGCGATGCGGGAGGCGCTGACACCGGAAAGGGTCACGTTCTGCCCCGACCATGCCAGCGTATACTACCCAGTGGGCAGTCTTCCCGGGGAGGAGATGCCTGTGCGGGTGGATGTGCCCATGAATGAGCTGGCCGCAGTGCTGCGGAACTGGGCGGTCCCGCAGGAGGCAGGGGCATGAAGATCATGCTGATCGGGACCAGCGGCAGCGGAAAATCGACGCTGGCGCAGACACTGGGGCAGCGCTATGGTTTTCCAGTGCTGCACCTGGATGCGGTGCATTTCCTGCCCGGCTGGGTGGAGCGCCCGCTGGAAGAAGAACGCGCTCTGGTAGAGCGGTTCCTCGATGAACACACAGACTGGATCATCGACGGGAACTATCACAAGACCTGTTATGAACGCCGCCTTGCGGAAGCGGATCGCATCCTTGTGCTGTGGTTCGGGCGGCTGGTCTGCCTGGAGCGGGTCACGCGGCGCTGGCGGCAGAACCGCGGCCGCACACGCAGTTCCATGGCCGCAGGCTGTGAGGAAAAGCTGGATGCGGAATTTATCTGGTGGGTGCTCTATCGCGGCCGCCGGAAGGCGTTTCGACAGCGTATCCAGAGCATCGCCCGTCAGTATCCAGAAAAGACTGTGCTCCTGCACAGCCAGCGTGAGCTGGACCGCTATCTGGCGCAGATATCCGGCACGGACAGACCCGAATAAAAAAGAAACCGCTGTACGGTCCGCGAGATATCAGAATGGGTCCTTCACGATCTGAAAATCTTGCAGATGCGCAGGGAGCAGGGTAAGTAAAGAAAAAGTACGATGCCCCGGAAAGGCAGCCTTAAACGGCAGCGTTTCCGGGGCATTTCTGCATGTTTTCGTCAAAAGTGGGTTACTGTGTGGGTTTTATAAATCAAAAAGCACCCAAAAACTTTCGTTCTCAGGCGCTTTTTGCTGGTGGGCGCGGGTGGATTCGCGAGCCGCGCTGCTAAAAACGTGCCGCCGGCACGTTTTTTCTCCGTCTTCAGCGACGGAGCCGCAGCTGTTCGAATCCCCCCT
>JBJERT010000261.1:0-3834 GCA_051882435.1 Faecalibacterium sp. | reverse complement strand
TTTTTTCAAAAAAGGAACAAAAAATAAACCTACACAGAAAAGGAGCATCACCTTGCAACCACTCGTATCTCAGCTCTGGCCGCAGTTCATGGCGGACCCGGATTTTGCATCCAGCTTTGGCAGCGTCATTGTCGAGCATGCCCGCATGGTGCGGCAGCGTCAGCAGGTCGTGTTCACGCTGCGCAGCGCCGCCCCGCTGAACGGGGAGATGTGCGCGCGGCTGCTGGCCTCGCTCCAACCGGACTATGAGGGCTTCGAGCTGAAGATCGAGAACCGCTTTGGCTATGCCGCGCTGGACGAGGCTGCCCTGCGGGGCCTGCTGGAGGAGATGAAACGGGACGGTGTGCCCATCAACGGCTTTCTGGACCGGTGCAGCATCTCCATCGAGGGCCAGAACATCGCCATCGGGGTATGTCACGGCACCCACTTTTTGCAGGATATGGGGTTTGAAACGCTGCTTTCGGACAAGATCGAGCAGCACACGGGTGTGCGGCCCACAGTCATGCTGGGCAGCCGGGTAAACGCGGAGGAGCAGCGCCTTCTGGAAGAAAAGCTGGAGCGCAAGGCCGCGCCGCCGGTGGTCAAATTCGAGCGCAAGAACACCGCCCCCGCCCTCAAGGTGGAGGGTCTGGACCTGACCGACAAGCCGGTCACGATCTTCCACGGCAAGATGTTCACCCCCAAAAACCTGACCCCGCTGCGGGAGCTGGGCGGCGAGGGCGGCCGCTGCATGATCTGGGGCGACGTGTTCGCCACTGAGGTCAAGGGCAACTTCCGCAAGATCTATTCCGTTTCCATCACCGATTATACCGGCTCCATCAACCTCAAAGTCCGTGCGCAGGAAGGGGAGGACTGCTCCAAATGGGAGAGCATCCCCAAGGGCACCACCGTGCTGGTGCGCGGCGATTGCTCCTATGACAAATATGAGCATGACTATATCGTTTATCCCTACGATGTGCTGTTCGTCGAGCGGCGCAAAAGGGAAGATAAAGCACCCGTCAAGCGGGTGGAGCTGCATCTGCACACCAAGCTCTCGTCCATGGACGGTTTCTGTGACCCGGGCGGCATCGTGCGTTTGGCTCACCGCATGGGCCACCCCGCGGTCGCCATCACGGACCACGGCGTGTGCCAGGGCTACCCGGAGGCGATGCTTGCCGCGGATGATATCCACAAAAAAGACCCCGATTTCAAGCTTATCTATGGCTGCGAAGCCTACTTTGTGGACGACATGGTCCCCTGCGTCTACGGTGTGCAGGACGCGCCGCTGGACGGGGAGTTCTGCGTGTTCGATACCGAGACCACCGGTCTGGACCCCGGCGTGGAGTATCTGACCGAGATCGGTGCGGTGATCGTGCGCAACGGCGAAGTGGTGGAGGAGTTCGACACCTTTGTCAAGCCGGGCAAGCCCATCACACCCAAAATTACCGAGCTGACCGGCATCACCAACGAGATGGTTGCCGATGCCCCCGGCGAGGGCGAGGCGCTGCAAAAATTTCTGGAATTTGCGGGCGGACGCATCCTTGTGGGGCACAACGCGCATTCGTTTGATATGCGGTTCCTGCGGGCGGCGGCCAGACGCAGCGGCGTCGAACTGAACCCCACATATCTGGATACCCTGACCATGGCGCAGGCGATGTATCCCGGCCTGCACAACTACAAACAGGGAACCATCAACAAGCATCTGGAGCTGCCTCCCTACGAGGCCCACCGCGCCTGTGAGGATGCGGCCGCGCTGGGCCGCATCTTCTGCGTGATGCTCCGCGATCTGGAAGAAAAACAGATCCGTCGCATCTCAGAGGTGAACACCGGCCTGGGCGGCAACCGCGAGGTGCTGAAAAAGAAGTATTACCACCTTATTATTCTGGTCAAGAACCAGATGGGGCTGAAAAACCTCTACAAGATCGTCAGCGAGGCCCACGTCAATTATTTCTTCAAGAAGCCCCGCGTACCCCGCAGCCTGCTGAACCAATACCGCGACGGCCTGCTGTTGGCCTCGGCCTGCGAGGCGGGCGAGCTGTACCGCGCCGTCGTGGACGGCCGCTCCTACGACGAGCTGAAAAAGATCGCCGCCTATTATGATATTCTCGAGATCCAGCCGCTGGGCAACAACGAGTATATGGTGCGGGACGGCAAGGTGGAGAGCGACGAGCAGATCAAGGAGTTCAACCGCACCGTGCTGCGTCTGGGCGAGGACCTGCACAAGCCGGTCATCGCCACCGGCGACGTCCATTTCACCGAGCCGGAGGACGCGGTCTATCGCTCGGTCCTGCAGGCGGGCAACGGCTTCAAGGACGCCGACAACCAGCCGCCGCTCTATTTCCGCACCACTGACGATATGCTCAGGCAGTTCAGCTACCTTCCCCGGGAAAAGGCGTATGAGGTCGTGGTGACGAATCCCCGCAAGGTCGCGGCCATGATCGACAACACCGTGCGCGCCATCCCGCGGGGGACCTACCCGCCCAGCATCGAGGGCGCGGAACAGCAGCTCCGCGACGCTACGTGGAAGCGTGCCAAAGAGGATTACGGTGACCCGCTACCGGAGCTGGTGGAAAAACGTCTGCAAAAGGAGCTGGATTCCATCTGCGGCCACGGCTACGCGGTGCTATATGTCATCGCGGTCAAGCTGGTGGCCTACTCCAATGCGGGCGGCTATCAGGTGGGCAGCCGCGGTTCGGTCGGCTCCTCGGCTGTGGCGCACTTCTCCGGTATTTCCGAGGTCAACAGCCTGCCGCCCCATTATCGCTGCCCCAAGTGCAAGCACAGCGAGTTCATCACCGACGGCAGCGTGGACGACGGCTTCGATCTGCCGGACAAGGACTGTCCCTGTTGCGGCACCCGGATGCTGGTGGACGGCCACGACATCCCGTTCGAGACCTTCCTGGGCTTTTACGGCGACAAGGAGCCGGATATCGACCTGAACTTCTCCGGCGAGTACCAGAGCAACGTCCACCGCTATACAGAGGAGCTGTTCGGCAAGGAGAACGTCTTTAAGGCGGGCACTGTCTCGGGCATCCAGGACAAGACCGCCTACGGCTACGTCAAAAAGTATCTGGATGAGCGGAGCCGCACCGTGAACCACGCGGAGGAGAGCCGCCTCACCATCGGCTGCACGGGCGTCAAGCGCACCACCGGTCAGCATCCCGGCGGCATGGTCGTCGTGCCGGACACCTATGAAATTTACGATTTCTGCCCCATCCAGCACCCCGCCGACGACGTGGCGGGCGGCCTGCTGACGACGCATTTTGAATTTAAGTATCTGCACGATACGCTGCTCAAGCTGGACGAGCTGGGCCACGACATGCCCACCTTCTACAAATATTTCGAGGAATATACGGGCATCCCGGTGGACAGCATCCCCATGAACGACCCCAAAGTGTACAGTCTGCTCACCAGTCCCGAGGCGCTGGGCGTGACCCCGGAGCAGATCGACAGCCAGACCGGCACCTTTGGCATCCCGGAGATGGGCACGAACTTCGTGCGCGGGATGCTGGTGGAGGCACGGCCCAAGAATTTCTCGGAGCTGATCCAGATCTCCGGCCTGTCCCACGGCACCGACGTCTGGACCGGCAACGCCGACGAGCTGATCCGCAGCGGTACCTGTACCATCGCGGAGGTCATCGGCTGCCGCGACAGCATCATGCTGTACCTTCTGCGCAAGGGCCTTGAGCCGAAAATGGCCTTTGATATCATGGAGGCGGTGCGCAAAGGCAAGGTAGCCAAGGGCGGCTTTGCGCCCGGCTGGGAGGAAGCCATGCGGGAGCACGAGGTGCCGGACTGGTACATCGAATCCTGCCGCAAGATCAAGTATATGTTCCCCAAGGCCCACGCGGTGGC
>JBJERT010000260.1:0-3897 GCA_051882435.1 Faecalibacterium sp. | reverse complement strand
CTTTCTTAAACAGTTTCATGTTAGTTGTCCTCCTTAAGGAATATGTTTCTCAAGTTCGAATTCCTCCAGACAAAACCCCTAATGTCTGGATTGTTCCTATTGTACACCGGCAACCACTGCCACGTCAAGGAAAATTTTCCACAATTTTTTCATCACTTTTTTTGCAATATGCCAAAACCTTCCACCCCAAAAGGCGTCAAACCGACTAAATTTCGGATATATTTCAGGCCATTTTACGGGAAGGATAACGAATTTTCGGCCTTGCCGCACCACCGCCGCGCCGAAAAGCATTTTCACTGCCTGCTGCGATTGTGTTGGCTCCGACAAGTTCACAGCCAGCGAGCCATACAGATGCCCAAGCCTATAGCAATTCATAAAAATACAGCGGCAGACAAAAGCATCCTTTTATTTTGCCGAAAAGTAATATAACAAATCCACAATTTCCAAATAAAATACCTCCGGGAGCAGAGATACGCTCCCAGAGGAAGAAGGAGAAACACGTCACAAGGTCCTATCCATAAAACGGGATATCACCCTTTGACCTGCCGGAAATACGCATACGCGCCTACAAGGTTCGCTTCATTGAAGAAGCGGCAGGTCGTCACCTGCGGTTTGGGCATCCCATGGCGCGCGGCCAGATGGTCGACATAGTCCAGATTGCGCTGGATGTATTCCAGCAGCAGCGGCTGGCGGCTGATACCGCCGCCGATGGCGATGCGCTCCGGGTCAAAGATCAGCTGGAGATTGCGCAACATGACCGCTGTGGCGGCGGTGAACCGGTCCAGTACATGGAGCACATCCGGGTCCCCCGCGTTGGCCCAGCGGAACACATCCTCCCCATTGATGCTCTCGGGGGCCACGCCCTTGACATAGGCGGCCTTGCGGATGAGAGCGTGGCTGCCGTTCAGGCCGTACCACATGCTCTCGTCGTTGTCCAGCCGCTCGTCCAGACACACGGTGCTGAACTCGCCCGCCGCAAAATGCGCGCCCATATGGACCTCGCCGTTTTTGATGAGCGCTCCGCCGATGCCCGTGCCCAGCACCAGCACGATGCCGTCCCTGCAATCCGACAACGCGCCCCAGGCGGCCTCTGCCAGTGCGGCGCACTTGGCGTCATTCATGATCGTGACCGGAACGCCGCAGCGGGCTTCCAGCTCCCGCACCAGCTCCACGCCATGGGCAAAGCCATCCAGCGCACCCGCTGTGACGCACACGCCCTTTTCGCTGTCGATGATGCCGGGCACCGACATGGCGATGCCTTCCGCCTGCCCGGAAAACGGTTTCCAGATGCTTTCCAGCGCACTGAGGTACTCCTCCAGCGAACCATAGGGCGTCGGGACCTTGCCCTGCTCGGTCAGGCTCAGCGTTTCGTCGATCAGCGCGTATTTGATGGAGCTGCCGCCCACATCCATACACAAGCATTTTCCTGCCATGGCGAACTCCTCAGTCCAGATCCTCGCCGTTGGAGGCGATGACCTTCTTGTACCAGTAGAAGGACTTTTTGCGGCTGCGCTCCAGCGTGCCGGAGCCGTCGTTGTGTTTGTCCACATAGATGAAGCCATAGCGCTTGTCCATCTCGCCGGTGCCTGCACTCACCAGGTCGATGCAGCCCCAGGGCGTGTAACCCATCAGGTCCACGCCGTCCTCTTCTACGGCTTTCTTCATCTGCTCGATGTGGGCGCGGAGATAGTCGATGCGGTAGTCGTCCTCTACCGTGCCGTCCGGCAGCATGGTATCGTAGGCGCCCAGACCGTTCTCCACGATGAACAGCGGCAGACCATAGTGGTCCGTGAACCAGTTCAGGGAATAACGCAGGCCCACCGGGTCGATCTGCCAGCCCCAGTCGCTCGCCTTCACAAAGGGGTTGCGTACCAGGTCGCGGCTCTCGTCGTAGTCATAATCGGCATTCTCGGCCTTGTGCGCCACGGCGAAGCTCATATAATAGCTGAAGCCGATGTAATCCACACAGCCTGCCTTGAGCACGGCGCGGTCCTCGTCGGTGATATCGATGGTGAAGCCCTTACGCTTCCACAGAGCTGGTATATTGGGAGGATACACGCCTTTGGCGTGCACGTCCGCATAATAATAGCGGCGTTGCATGGCCCGCTCGGCCATCAGCACATCCTCCGGCTTGCAGGTGGCGGGATAGATGGGGCACATGGCGATCATGCAGCCGATCTGGAGGCCGGGGTCGATCTCGTGGCCCTGGCGCACGGCTTCGGCGCTGGCCACCAGCTCATAGTGTGCCGCCTGATACATCGCCTGCTCCCGGTTTTCGCCCGGCGCACAGACAAAGCCGGAATTGAAGTAAACGCCCCAGTCCGCACTGTAGTTGGCCTGATTGTTGATCTCGTTGAAGGTCATCCAATATTTGACCTTGTCCTTATAGCGGGTGAAGCAGGTGACAGCGAACCGCACAAAAAACTCGATGAGCTGCCGGCTCCGCCAGCCGCCATAGGTCTTGGTGAGATGCAGCGGCATCTCGAAGTGGCTCAGCGTGACCACCGGCTCGATGCCGTACTTGTGGCATTCGTCGAACAGGTCATCATAAAATTTCAGGCCCTCCTCGTTGGGGGTCAGCTCGTCGCCGTTGGGGAAGATGCGCGTCCAGGCGATGGAGGTGCGGAAGCATTTGAAGCCCATCTCCGCCAGCAGCGCAATGTCCCCCTTGTAGCGGTGATAAAAATCAATCGCCTCATGGTTGGGATAGTTCTTGCCCGGCTCGATCTCCGTGCCGATCTGGCGCGGAGTGTTGACGTCGCCCGCTGTGACCACATCCGCGATGCTCAGGCCTTTGCCGCCCTCGCGGTAAGCGCCCTCCAGCTGATGGGCTGCCACAGCGCCGCCCCACAGGAAATCTTTACGTAAGCTCATAGGAATGCTCCTTTGGATAGTGTTTTCCTGCCTTTGGGGAGCCGCTTCCTGCCAAAGCGGCTCCCCCCTGCGGAAACTCAGGATGAAGGAGGATGGATGTTGGGAAAGGGATCAGTCGTCGATCTCTGCCGCCTCGCGGGCAATGTTTGCCTTGGCTGCCGCCGCCACAAAGGGCAGATAGATCAGCGTACTGACGGCAACGCACAGCACACCGATGAACAGCGCCAGCACGCTTGTACCGCCCGATGCCAGGAAGGGCAGCAGGAAGCCGGGCGTCGTCCAGCCCACATCCAGCGTGGTGGGCGGGATGATCTGGAACACGATGGTGCACAGGTAGCCGATGATATCGCAGACGACCGGAGAAAGGATAAAGGGAATGGCATAGATGGGGTTCATGACGATGGGCAGACCGAACATCAGCGGCTCGTTGATGTTGAACAGGCCGGGAGCCAGTGCCAGCTTGGCAATGGTGGTCTGGGTCTTGTCCTTGCGCGCCACCAGGAAGATGGCGATGATAAGGCCCAGCGTCGCGCCGGAGCCGCCGGTGTTGCCGAAGCAGTCATTGATGGCGCCCCAGGTGATGGGGAACGGGCAGCCCACGGTGGTGCCGTTCGCTCCGAAGAACGCCAGATTGGCCACGCCCTGCTCCGCGAACATCACGCTGCGGATCGCCGACAGCGTATTGGGGCCATGGATGCCCAGGATCCACAGGAACTGCTGCACGATGACGAAGATCAACACCGTGAAGATGCTGCTGCCCAGATTGCGGAACGGAGCCTGGATGAAGTTATAGATCACATACTGGATGCCGCCATCGACCATCATGGAGAACAGCTGGTTGATGACCGCTGCCGCCACAAACACAATAATAATAGGAATGACCAGGTTGAAGGACTGAGCAACAGCAGGCGGAACGCTGTCCGGCATCTTGATGCGCAGCTTTTCATTTTTGGCCAGCGCGGGCACGAACTCGCCCACCAGCAGGCCCACCAGAATGGCCACGAACAGGCCCTGCGCGCCCAT
>JBJERT010000259.1:0-3910 GCA_051882435.1 Faecalibacterium sp. | reverse complement strand
TCTTCCCGCAAAAGCGCCGCAAGGCCGCTGTACCGCAGATTCTGGCGCACGTTCGCCATCATGCGGTTGACCGTGTCGCGGCGGCCCGCCACGATGCACAGCTTGCGCGCACGGGTGACGCCGGTATAGAACAGATTGCGGTAGCACAGCCGCGGCGGCACCTGCGCGGCGGGAAGGATGACCGCCGGGAACTCGCTGCCCTGACTTTTGTGCACCGTGATGGCATAGGCGATCTCCAGCTCCCCCAGATTCTCCGCCGGGTAGACCAGACGGCGGTCGTCCATGCGCACCACCATGGAGCGGTCCCGCAGATTGATGGACTCCACGATGCCGATATCTCCATTATACGCGCCCACGCCCTGCTCGCCGCCGACGCGGTTCCAGAGGATCTCATAGTTGTTGCGCACCTGCATCACCTTGTCCCCCACCCGGAACACCCGCGAGGCGCTCTGGAGCTGCGGCTTGCCCGGCGCGGCCGGATTGAGCAGCTCCTGCAGGGCCGTATTGAGCGCCTGCGTGCCGGTAGGGCCGAGCTTGGTGGGGCAGAGCACCTGGATATCCCGCACCGGGTCGAATCCGTAGCTGCGGGGCAGACGGGCCGTCACAAGGTCACACACCAGCCGCTGGCAGGCTTCGCCATCCGTTTCGAGAAAAAAGAAATCATCCTCCCGGCCGCCTTTTTTCAGCGGTGTGCCCGAAACGATGTTGTGGGCATTCTCCACGATGAGGCTGCGGGCGGCCTGCCGGAAGATCTCGTTCAGGCAGACCGTGGGCACGAGCTGGGAGCGGATGACCTCGCCCAGGATATTGCCCGGCCCGACGCTGGGCAGCTGGTCCGCGTCGCCCACCATGATGATGCGGCAGCTGAACCGCAGCGCCGCCAGCAGCGACTGGAACAGCCGGACGTCCACCATGCTCATCTCGTCCAGGATCACCACGTCGCACTTGAGCAGGTTCTTCGCATTGTGGATAAAGCTGACCACACCGCCGGAGTAATCGACCTCCAGCAGACGATGGATGGTGCTGGCCTTGCGGCCGGTCAGCTCGCTGAGACGTTTGGCCGCGCGGCCGGTGGGCGCACACAGCGCCACCCGCTCGGCCCGCTGTTCCAGAAGCTGCAAGATCGCGTTGACCGTGGTGGTCTTGCCGGTGCCCGGGCCGCCGGTCAGCACGAGGCAGTTCTCCTCCATTGCCTTGCGGATGGCCTCCCGCTGGCGCGGCGCATAGGCGAACCCCTGGGTCAGCTCCAGCACCTGGAGCTGCTTGTCCAGCCCGCGGGCGGGGTGCTTTTCGCGGCGGACCAGCAGCGCCAGACGCTGGGCGATCTCCTTTTCCGCGTCCAGCAGATCGGGCAGATAGATGTACTCTGCGCCGTTCAGCGGCTGGCCGCACAGCGTCCCGTTCTCCAGACAGCTCTCCAGCGCAGCGCCCAGCTTTTCCGGGGGCTGATGGATGAAATTGGAGGCGGTCTCCAGCAGCTGGAGGCGCGGCAGGCAGGTGTGGCCATTGTTTGCGTTGTGGCGCAGTGTGCGCAGCAGCGCGGCCTCCAGCCGCTGGCTGCAATCGCCCTCCATCTGATAATACTGGGCGATGCTGTCCGCGTGCCGAAAATCCAGCTGTAACGGCTCGCCGCACAGCAGGTAGGGATTCGATACGATGGCCTGCATCGCGCCCGGGCCGAAGGTGCGGAACACCTCCATGGCGCGGCGGGGGCCGATCTCGAACTGAGCCAGATAGGCCACCAGCTCCCGCATCCCGAACATCCGCTTAAATTCCTGCTGGATGCGGTCCGCTTTGTCCGGGCTGATCCCGGGGATCTCGGCGGCCAGCCGCGCCGGGTCGTTGGCGATGACGTCCAGCGCCTGCGCGCCGAACCTGTCCATGATCTTTTGCGCGGTACGCGCACCGATATAGGGCAGCGAGCGGCTGGCAAGAAAGGCATAGACTGCCTCCACATCCTTGGGCATGTCGGTCTGGCACTCCTGCGCATGGAACTGGCGGCCATAGGTGGCATGGTTCTCGAATCGGCCGCGGCAGATGACGGTCTCGCCCGCGTGCAGCTCCCCCACCACGCCGCACACTACGGTCAGCACCCCGCCGCCCGACAGCTCGAATACGGTATAGCCATTATCGGAGTTCTCAAAAATGATGTCCTCTACCGTTCCCTCCAGTTGCTCCAGTTCCTGCGCCTCCTGCTGCTCCACTGCTCCTGCCTCCTTTTCGCGTTTTCCTTCAAAAATCAGTCAGTCACAGTATAACCGTTTTTGTCGGTTTTGTAAATCATCATCGAAAATTGCAGCAACGGATCGGTCTCATTGAATCTCTCGGGAAACGGAAAGCAGGCGCTTCCGATTTCAAGAGTGAAGCGTCTGCTCCACCAGCCCCGACCGGCGTAGCCTTCCATATCAGGTTCCAATGATCCCATTCTGTTTACATTTTAACGAAGAAATGATATAATGGATAAAATAAAGCGTACGAATCATTTTTGCGGAAATCATGAAAGGGCCAGAGTCCCGATTTCAGCGTCCGACGCCATGGTCTATCATGACCGCTCTCCTTCCAAACCACTTAGAAATCGCGATCCGTTCCGATCTGGACGTTTCCACGAGCATATTACCGCAGTCATTTTTATACAAAGCCGCCAAATTCATCAGTTTTTTGTAAAAATTCATAAAAAGCGCTTCACACCATTCGTTTATGCTTAAAATCATCTCAGATTCTTTATTATATAGGATGGTGTGTATATATGATAAGGTATATGGCAGAAAAAGAAATGCATTGTTGTCCAGATACAGGAATCTATACTGCATGGGGGATCAAAGCTTATCAGGTCTCAGACAACGAACAAACCATCATAGCTTATATCCCCGATGTGTTTCTCTGTAAAAAGGAGGCAGATGATTTTGCATTCCTTTGTACTCAGCTGGATCTGGCGCCCTGCCATCTGGACGATGTGGTAGACGATTATCTGTCAACGATATGAAGCTTCCTTCCAGGCATGCATATTCCATATAGTTTCTCATATTTCATTGGAGCGGATCCGACAAATGATTCAAAGAAACCACTGTACCGTCATTTTTTGTGAGAGGATGTTAATACTTCATGCAGCTCGCTATCTGCGAAGACAATAAGTTTCAACGAGAACTCTTACAGCATTTTCTTTCCTGCTACTTTGCGGAAAAGGAAGTTTGCTTTGAGATCGCAATGTATGACTGTGGGACAAACTTCATTTATGATATTGAAGATGGAAAATCATTTCAGGTCGTATTTCTGGACATTTACATGGGAGATATCATGGGCAATGAGATCGCCCACAAGCTGCGCAGCATGGGATATCAGGGGGAAATCGTATTTTTGACTTCTTCTCCTGATTTTGCCATTGAAAGCTATGAAGTGGACGCAAGGGGTTATCTGCTCAAGCCGCTTGATTATAACAAGCTAAAGAAAGTGATGGATCGGATCACGCAGAGTATCCCTCCAAAGACCTATCAGATCCTGCAAAGGACTACGGTGACCGTACTGAACTATTCCGAGATCCTGTACATTGAGAGCATCAACTCCAAGTGTATCCTTCATACGGAGAGTGGCGAAATATATACGATCTATAAAACGCTGAATACGATCGAGACCGAACTTGACGACCCGCGTTTTCTGCGCTGTCATCAGAGCTTTCTGGTCAACATGGACTATATCCGCCAAATCGGGAAGCAGTGTGTTCTTTCCAACGGAGAGTTCATCCCGATCCGGCAGCGCGGGTTGAAATCCATCCGGCAGATGTACTTGGACTATAGGATCCAAATGAGTTCTTTCCTTGGCGAGCAATAAAGATATCTTCTGAAGAAACGTAAGAAGATGCACCACAAAAAAGCACCCGGAAACTTGCGTTCCCAGGTGCTTTTTCGTGGTGGAG
>JBJERT010000258.1:0-3931 GCA_051882435.1 Faecalibacterium sp. | reverse complement strand
ATGCGACCGGGCGCAGCCCCCGCGCGCGGGAGCGCGCAACATCCTGCCGCCGCTTTCCCTCTGGAACGGGTCTGCTTCTGCGGCATGCGGAGGCATGCCGCCAGAGAAAAGTTTTTGCCCCGCTTTTTTCAAAAAGCGGGAGATCCCCCGTTCACTCTACCAACGCCTGTGCATCTACATCCACCAGACCGTGGGTCGTCAGCTTGAGGTGAGGAATAACGGTCAGCGAAACGAATGCCATGTTCATGAATGGCTCAATGTTCGAAGGTGCGCCCAGTGCGTGGACCGCCTGACGTACTTTTTTGTTGAGCCGGGCGGCCTCATTGGCTGGCAGTGTGGACATCAGGCCGCCGATGGGGAGGGGCATGGCCGCAGATACCGCGCCGTCGTCGGTCACCACCAGCCCGCCGCCCATGGCGCAGCAGGTGTTGGCCGCCAAAGCCATTTCCTCGTCGCTGGTCCCAATGACGATCAGGTTGTGCGCGTCATGGGATACGCTGGACGCGATGGCGCCGCGTTTCAGCCCGATGCCGTGGATGTAGCCCAGGCCGATGTGCCCGGTGCCGTGATGGCGCTCGCAGACCGCGATCTTCAACAGATCACGGTCCGTGTCGATGCCGCCCGTCCGTGCAAAGTCGATGTCGAACTGCAATGCGTCGGTCAGCAGCTCTCCCGGCTGGACCCCAATGACATGACGGTATTTCCCGGACGGTTCTGTGTGGAAATCCTGCGCGGTCAGCTCTTTCATGTGAAAAGAGCTCTGCACGGCCCGGCGCAGGGAAAGCTCGGCCTGCGGCAAAGGAAAATCCTCGAGATGATACTGACGATAGACGCACTGCCCGCGCAGCCAGACGTCCCGCACCGCTACGGTATCCAGATCATCCAGAACCAGAATATCCGCCTGCCACCCGGGCGCAATGGCTCCGCGCCCGCGCAGTCCATAATAGGCCGCCGCCTGCAGGGACGCCATTCGGATGCCCGTGATGGCGGATTTTCCCTGTGCCGCTGCCTGCCGGATAATGGCATCCAGATGGCCGTTCGCCACAAGGTCGGCGGGGTGCTTGTCGTCGGTCACGAGCATGCAGCGGCGGGAATACGGCTCATCGAACAGGCCCAGCAGCGCATCAAGATTGCGTGCCGAGGTCCCCTGACGGATCATGACCCATTGCCCCTTGCGGATGCGCTCAAGCGCTTCTTCCAGCCGGGAACACTCGTGGTCATCGCCGATGCCGACAGCCAGGCAGCGGTCCAGCGCCGCACCCGAAAGCAGCGGCGCGTGACCATTGACAGCCCGGCCATGCAGTTTGGCCCGCTCGATCTTTTCCAGCACGGACGGGTCGCCCGCCAGAACGCCGGGATAATTCATCACTTCGCCCAGACTGACCACACGCGGCTCGGCATAGAACGGCTCCAGCGCAGAGGCGGAAAGCTGCGCACCGGCCTCATCGAACCCAGTGGCCGGGACGCAGCTGGGCAGGGCAAACAAAACATCCATGGGCAGACCTTCGGAGCTTTGCAGCATGAACCGGATCCCCTCTGTGCCGCAGACGTTGGCGATCTCGTGAGGGTCTGCCACGACCGCACAGGTGCCGTGCGGAATGGCCGCCCGCGCAAACTCGCCCGGCAGCAGCATCGTGCTTTCGATGTGGATATGGCCGTCGATGAACGCCGGGCAGAGCACCTTTCCGCTCACGTCGATGACCGTATCCGCGGTCTCGTAATCTCCTACGCCAATGATCTTTTCCCCTGCGAGCAGGACATTCTGCCGCTCAAGGGTGTCGGTGAAAACATTTACCACCACGCCGCCTTTTAATAAGGTCGTATGCATCCTGTTTCGCCTCCCAGTGTGCTCCGCCGTGCCGCGGGCGGAGAAAATGATTGAATTATCAGTATCTTATCACGCCGTGCTTATGTGCGCAAGGGCTGAGGCCATCCAAAGAGAAACGGTATTCTTTGTGCAAAACGCGGAGGAATATGCCGCCTTGGGAAGGGGAGAAGACCCTCTCTTTTCTACAAAAGTATTACTATAAAACCCAAATTTTTCACGAATCTGACCTTTACCCCCTTGCTCTGAGGGCCGTTCTGTGTTACCATTGGCTCAATACAAGTTTCGTTCCGCTGACCGCGCTGACCGCGCCGGAAAGCGCAAAGAAAGAGGAGGTCTTTTTCTATGAAACAGTTCATTTCCCGCCGCAGCTTCCTGAAGGCTGCGGGTGTCTCGGCGGCGGCCGCAACGCTGGCGCTGGGCGCGCCGTCCGCGTCCGCCTGCATCTGGCCTTTTGCAGAAAAGTCTGCTGTGACCATCCTGTACACCAACGACTCTCATACTTATATCGACGGCCAGTCCCCGGAGCTGAGCTATGCTTCGGTCGCCGCCCTGAAAAAGGATCTTCAGGATGCCGGTGAGAATGTCCTGCTCGTGGATGCCGGTGACCATCTGCAAGGCACGGCGTATGGCTCTATGGACGAGGGCGCGACCATCACGAAGCTGATGAACGCGGCAGGCTACGATGTTGCGACTCCCGGCAACCATGAGTTTGATTACGGCATGACCCGCGCTCTGGCGGCCATGAAAGAGGCCGAGTTCCCCTATATCTCCTGCAACTTTATGGACCTGCGCAGCAATACCCGCGTGCTGCCGGATATCAAGGTCTTTGTGCTGGGCGGTGTGCGCGTGGCATTCGTCGGTATCACCACGCCTGAGACCATCACCAAGTCGACCCCGGCTTACTTTATGGACGAGGCACAGTCCAAGTACATCTATGAGATCCTGGGCGGTGAGGACGGCCAGAAGCTGTATGACGCCGTACAGAAGGCGGTCAACAAGGCGCGCTTCGTGGCGGATTATGTGATCGGCCTGGGCCACCTGGGCGTTGACCCGTCCTCTTCTCCCTGGACCAGTGAGGAAGTCATTGCCCACACGACCGGTTTCGACGCTTTCATTGACGGCCACTCCCACACCGTCATGGCCAGCAAGCAGGTGGCAGATGCTTCCGGCAAGCTGGTCACGCTGACCCAGACCGGCTCTTACCTGGCGAATGTGGGCAAGATGACCATTGCCGCCGACGGCACCATCACGACGGAACTGGTCCCCACCTATGAGAACACCGACGCTGCCGTGGCCGCCATCCAGACCGAGTGGATCGCCAACGTGGACGAGATGCTGGGCAAGCGCATTGCGGTGGGCGAAGTCAACTTCTACATCACGGATCACGTCACCGGCAAACGCCGCATCCGCTCTGCCGAGACCAATCTGGGCGATTTTGTGGCAGACGGCATCTATACCTACTTCAACGAGATCGAGGGCCTGAACTGCGACCTCGCTATCATGAACGGCGGCGGTATCCGTACGGATGTGCCCAAGGGCGACTGGACGTTCAAGACCTGCAAGCAGGTCAGCCCCTTCGGCAACGTGGCCTGCCTGATGTCGGTCAAGGGCCAGCAGATCCAGGACGCGCTGGAATTTGCTGCCCGCTTTGCAGGCGGCGAAAAGGAGAACGGCGGTTTCCTGCACGTTGCGGGTGCCAAGTACGATATCATCACCAGCCTGCCCAATACGGTGCCCACCGATGACAAGAGCGTCTGGCAGGGCAGCGCGACCGGCACTCCGCGTGTTCAGAACGTCT
This sequence comes from Faecalibacterium sp., assembly GCA_051882435.1. Taxonomy (GTDB): domain Bacteria; phylum Bacillota; class Clostridia; order Oscillospirales; family Ruminococcaceae; genus Faecalibacterium. Next base: position 305 of record JBJERT010000258.1, on the reverse strand, counting down.
GCATTTACAATAAAAAGACCGGGACCTATGAGCCGCTGGACCCCAATGGCACCTATGCGCTGGCGGGTATGAACTACACCCTGCGCAACTATGGCGACGGCTTTGCGATGTTCAACGGTGCGACCCTCATCAAGGACTATGTTGCAGAGGACTACCTCGTCATGGCCAGCTATGCCATGATGTTCGGCGGCGTGGATGCCGCAGGTCTGCCGCATCTGTGCAGCGCCAACAGCCCGCTGGCCAGCTATCCCGGCTACCTGCTGGATTATGAGAATCCTTACGGTGCCGGCCGCATTACGCTGGAG
>JBJERT010000257.1:0-3936 GCA_051882435.1 Faecalibacterium sp. | reverse complement strand
TGAAAAGTTCTTTGCCCCGCTTTCTTTCAAGAAAGCGGGAAAAACCCCCGTAAAAAATGTTTCATCCCTCTTTCGGGTGAAAATAATCGTAGATAACTTGTGCGGTGGCCTTTCCCACGCCGGGGGTCTGGGCGAGCTGTTCCGGCGTGGCCTGCATGACTGCGCCCACGCTTTTGAAGTGCGTCATCAGCGCTTTGGCGGTCTTGGGGCCGATGCCGGGCACCTCGGTCAGGGTGGAGGAGTAGCTCTTTTTGTGCATCTGCTGCTTGCGGTAGGCATTGGCGAAGCGGTGGGTCTCGTCCTGAACGGCTGTGATAAAGGTAAAGGTCCCGCGGTTCATGTTGATGGCGATCTCGCGGCCGTTTCCGTCCACGATGGCGCGGGTGCGGTGGTGGTCGTCCTTGACCATACCATAGAGCGGCACATCCGCCAGCGCTGTGCCTGCCAAGGCCGCGCGGGCGGCATTCACCTGCCCGCGGCCACCATCCATCAGGAACAGGTCCGGCTTCCGGCCGAACGTCGAGCCGGACGGCTCCCCTGCCGCGGCCCGGGCGGCACAGGCTTCATATTCCGCGGCGCGGCGGGACATGGTCTCGTTCAGCGAGGCGTAGTCATCGGTCCCGGCTACCGTTTTCATCTTGAAGCGCTTGTAGCCTGCTTTATAGGGCTTTCCATCCTGAAAGACCACCATGCCGCAGACGCTGGAATCATCGCCCCAGTTGGAGATATCGAAGCTCTCGATCCAGCGGGGCGGTGCGGGCAGGCCCAGCACCTGCGCCAGCTCATCCAGCAGCTTTTCCTCCCGGGCATAGCGGCCGCTCTCCCGTGCCAGCCGCTCCACGGCGTTGGTATGGGCCATCTCGATGAGGTGCGCCTTATCGCCGCGCTGCGGGACATAAAGCTGCACCTCGCTGCCGCGCTTTTCGTTCAATGCCTGCCGCAGAGCATCGGCATCCGGCGGCAGGGCATCCACCGCAATGATCCGGGGGATCTGCTCATCATCCAGATAATACTGCGGGAGAAATTCTTCCCGCACGGCGTCCACGTCCGCCGTATCGTGGAACAGGAACTCCCGCTTATCGGTCAGGCGGCCCTCGCGGAAGCGCAGCACCGCCGCGCACACGCTGCTGGGCGTACCGGCCAGCGCCACCACATCCATCTCCACATCCGGGTCCACTACCACCTTCTGTCCTGCGGACAGCTTGGTAATGGCCGCGATCTGGTCCCGCAGAAGGGCTGCCGTCTCGAACTCCAGACGCTCGGCGGCCTCCTGCATCCGCTCATTGAGGGTTTTCAGGATCTCCTTTTTGCCGTAGCGGACAAGGCGCGCCGCGTTCCGAACCGCCTGCTGATAGTTCTCGCAGCTGATCTTTCCGCTGCACACCGCCATGCACTTGCCGATATGGGCGTTCAGGCAGGGACGGCCTTTTCCGATATCCTGCGGGAACCGCTTGCTGCACCGCGGCAGGAGGAATGCATCCATGGCCGTTTCGGCCATCTGCCGCGCGGCAAAGCTGGACGTATAGGGGCCGATATACTCCGCGCCGTCCTCCTCCTTTTGCAGGCTGAAGGACAGCCGCGGCCACGGCTCCTTTGTGATCTTGATATAGGAGTATCCTTTATCGTCCTTGAGGAGGATGTTATATTTGGGGGCATGGGCCTTGATCTGGCTGGCCTCCAGCACCAGCGCCTCGAACTCGCTCTGGCAGACGATGACGTCGAACGCAAAGGCGTGGGCGATCATCTGGCTGACCTTATTGTCATGGGGCACGCCCTCGCGGAAATACTGGCTCACGCGGGTGCGCAGGCGTTTGGCCTTGCCGATATAGATGATGGTATCGCTTTTATCCCGGATGATATACACCCCCGGCAGCAGAGGCAGCATACAGGCTTTCTGGTAGAGTTCCGCTTTGGTCATAGAGGTGAATTCCTTTCGGTCATGGTTCCTTTTTCTGCGCCCAAAACGCAAAAAAGCGGCAGGTCGCCCCGCCGCTCTGTGCTCAAAGATCAAACTTACTCTGCAAAGCCGGACTCCACCAGCTTGATGAGGCCATCGACAGCGGCCTGCTCGTCAGCGCCGTCTGCAATGATGCGGATGGTGGTGCCGCCCACGATGCCCAGCGACAGAACGCCCAGCAGGCTCTTGGCGTTCACGCGGCGCTCTTCCTTCTCGACCCAGATGGAAGACTTGAACTCGTTCGCCTTCTGGATAAAGAAAGTAGCGGGACGAGCGTGCAGACCAACCTGATTTTCAACGGTAACTTCTTTCACGTACATAATAAAACGCTCCTATCTATTGTGAGATTCGAGAATGCGATTTTGTTCTGCGCCTGTTGCATTGGTTTTATTTTAGCGCATGGAGAAACGGTTGTACAGACCTTCCATTGATTTTTGGCGGTTTTCCCAATCCAAAGGGGAGCAATTTTCATTATTTGTACAAAGGCAATAAAATTATTTCCACATCGTTGGCGGGGTAATACAAAAGTTTTCAACAAGTTTTCGACATCGTGCCGTTCTCTTCCTCCGGCACAGGAGGCGTTGTGCCTTCGGCGGGCTGCGGCGGGTTACCGGTTTCCGGGGCAGTTCCTCCGTCAGGCACCGCCTTTTTGCGGTGGTGCCGGCTGGGCTTTTTGGGCTTTGGGGTGCCATCCCAGCCGCCCGCGGCGAGGTAACTCTCCCACAGGTCCGGGCGGCGTTCCCGGGTGCGGGCGCGGCTCTGCTCGCCGCGCCAGTCGTCCACCGCTTTGTGATTGCCGCTGAGCAGGATAGGCGGCACGGCGCGGCCCTCCCACACCTCAGGGCGGGTATACTGGGGGTATTCCAGCAGGCCGTTCCAGTAGCTTTCTTCCTCATAGCCCTTCTGTTCGGCCAGCACACCGGGCTGAAGGCGCAGCACACTGTCCGCCACCACCAGGCTGGCCAGCTCGCCGCCGGTGAGGATGTAGTCCCCGATGGACAGTTCTTCGTCGGCAAATGCTTCAATGACCCGCTCGTCGATGCCCTCATAGTGTCCGCAAACAAGGGTCAGGTTGTCGTATTGGGCCAGCCTGCGGGCGTGTTCTTCGGTGTAGCGCGCACCGCCCGCCGTCAAAAAGACGATGTGGGGCGCCGGGCGGCCCTGCTCCGCCACCTGGGCCTGCACCGCACGGATGCAGTCCGCGATGGGCTGGGCATACAGCACCATGCCGCAGCCCCCGCCATAGGGGTAATCATCGGTCTGTTTCTGGCGGTTGAGGGTATAGTCCCGGATCTGATGGCAATGCGTCTCGATATGCCCCCGCCGGGCGGCACGGCCCAGGATGCTCTCATCCAGCACACGCTGGCACATCTCCGGGAACAGCGTCACGATATCCACGCGCATCCCCATGGCTCACTCCCCCTCTCTTTCATTGTATGCGTCGTCGTCCAGCAGCCCGGGGATGGGGGTGACGAGGATATACCCCTCCGGCGGGTTGCGCTCTTTCAAAAAGGCGTCCACGCCCGGGAACATGTATTCTTTTCCGCTGGGAGCCTTGACGGTATAGATATCCTGCGCGCCGGGATGGTCCACGCTGGTCACGACGCCGTACACCTTGCCGCTGTCGGCGTCCCGCACCTCACAGCCGATCAGGTCCGCGACATACCACCGACCCTCTGGCAGGACCGCTTCGGCGCGGTCAAAGTAGAGCGCCTGACCCCGCAGCGCCCGCGCCGCGTCCAGGTCGTCCACGCCTTCCAGACGCAGCAGCGCCATCTGGCCCTGCGCGCGCAGGGAGGCGACATTCCAGGCGCGCCCGCCCTGCGCCGTGGGGTACAGGTGCCGCACCTGCTTCAAAAAATCCACACCGTCACACCAAAGCTCCAGCTTCATCTCCCCGCGCACGCCGTGGGTCGTGACGATCTTGCCAGCTTCCAGATACTGCTGCATCCTGTTTGTTCTCCTGTCAGATGGTTTTT
>JBJERT010000256.1:0-3942 GCA_051882435.1 Faecalibacterium sp. | reverse complement strand
CACTTGCGGCTGTGCAGCTTGCGGATCGCCTTCGCCTCGATCTGGCGGACGCGCTCACGGGTAACGCCGAAGTCGCGGCCCACCTCCTCCAGCGTGCGGGGGCGGCCATCGTCGAGGCCAAAGCGCAGACGGATGACCTTTTCCTCGCGGGGGGTCAGGCTCTTGAGGGCCAGATTGATCTGCTGTGCCACCATGGCGCGGTCTGCGGCCTTGCCGGGAGCCTCGGCGTTCTCGTCGGCGACGAAATCGCCCAGCGAGGAATCCTCTTCCTCACCCACGGGGCTTTCCAGACTGGCAGGCTCCTGCGCCATGCGCTGGATCTCCCGCACACGCTCGACGCTCATATCCATTGCCTTGGCCAGCTCCTCCGGGGTCGGCTCGTGGCCATTCTGGTAGACGAGCTGATTGGTCGCCTGCCGCATGCGGTTGATGGTCTCGACCATATGCACCGGGATGCGGATGGTGCGGGCCTGATCTGCGATGGCGCGGGTAATGGCCTGACGGATCCACCACGTCGCATAGGTGGAGAACCGGAAGCCGCGGTCACAGTCGAACTTTTCCGCCGCCTTGATGAGGCCGATGTTGCCCTCCTGGATGAGGTCCAGGAACGCCAGATTATGCCCCACATGCTTTTTTGCGATGGAGACCACAAGGCGCAGGTTGGCTTCGCTCAGGCTGCGGCGGGCATTCAGACCGTCGCGGCGGACCTTCAGCAGTTCCTCGCGGCGCTCCTCGGTCAGCGGACCATTGCCCAGCGCCTCCATGGCTTCTTCCTCAGCGGCGCGCTCCTCGGCGTCCTCGGCAGCCTTCTCGAGGCCGTCCTCGTCCAAATCCTCGCTGTAGCTGCGGGTATTTTCGTCCTCCTCAAAGGAGAAGCGGGCGCTGTTCTTCTTGATGTACTCGGGCGCGCCGTATTTGGCGCGGTCTGCCTGAAGGATATGGGCCGCCTCGGCGCCCGCATGGATGCGGCGGCTCAGTTCCACCTCCTGATCGGCGCTCAGCAGCGGGATCTGGCCGATCTGCTTGAGGTAATTCTTCACCGGGTCGTCCAGCAGCTCATCCATGGCCGCCTTCAGGTCCGCCGGGTTCTCCTCGGCGGCATCCTCGGGGTCCTCGTCGCCCAGGCCCAGCTCACCGTTGTTCTCCGCGCTCTCCACCTCGGCGATGATGCTGTCCACATCCAGGCTGACTTCTACGTCAGCCTCATTTTCCAGCACCTTGATGCCCCGCTCCTCCAGAAGGGTGTAGAGGGTCTCGACGTCCAATCCGCACTCGCCGGCCAGGGCTTTCGCCTCCGAGGCCGAAACGGTGCCTTCCGTCGCGCCCTTTCTCAACAGTTCCTTCAAAGTCATGCCCATTTCGCTCTCTCCTTTTCACTCCGGGGAAAACTCCGCCATGAATGATATTGTATGATGTTCCCACCGCGGGCTGTGCCTGTCCCGCCCGGGCGGCGCTCAGATCACAAGCCCGCCGTTGATGCCAAAGACCTGTCCGGTGATATACCCTGCGTCCTCCCCTGCCAGAAAGAGCAGCAGCCGCGCCACCTCATCCGCGGTGCCCAGCCGCCCCACCGGGGTCTCCTCGGCCAGAGCAGCCTTGTCCTCGGCAGAGAAAGGCGCCATCATGTCGGTATCGATGACGCCGGGGGCCACGCAGTTGACCGTGATGCCGCTGGGGCCTTCCTCCTTGGCCAGCGCTTTGGTCAGCCCGATGAGGCCCGCTTTGGCAGCGGAGTAATGCACTTCACAGCTCCCGCCGGTCTGCCCCCACATGCTGCTCACGGTCAGGATGCGGCCATGCCTGCGGCGGATCATGCCGGGCAGCGCAAGCTGGCACAGGTGGAACGCACCGGTCAGGTTTACGTCCAGCATCCTCTGCCACTCGGCGGGCGTAATGTCGGTAAACAGCTTCTGCTGGGCAATGCCCGCGTTGCACACCAGCACGTCCACCCGGCCCAGCGCCTGCTCCACGGCGCGGAAGGCCGCTTCACAACTGGGGCGGGAGGCGACGTCGCACTGCACTGCCGTGCAGCCCGGCAGCTCCTGACACAGCGCCGCCGCTGCCTCCGCGTTCTGGCAATAGAGCACCGCGACGCGGTAGCCTGCCGCGTGGAAAGCCCGCGCAGCCGCCGCACCGATGCCGCGGCTGCCGCCCGAGATGAGCACTGTGCGGTCCTGCGCCCGCGAGGCTGGCGCGCCCAGCTCAAAGGTCAATTCAAATTCGTCCTCGTACAAGAGTCGTTTCCCTCCTGTCGGTCGCTGCGCCGCAGTTCGCGGCGGGGAACTGCCGCACCCGAAGCTCTGCCGCGCTGCGCTCTCATCTTATCCCCGGTCAAGTCCGGTCCTGCGGCGCGTCTGTGGGCAAGGCGTGGTTTCGACAAGTTTCCATTTAATAATATAGCACAATCGGTCGAAAAAAGAAAGTGGGAGCTGCCGCCTTTTTTGCACGAAGCTCCCACTTTTTTGCACTATTTGACCCCCAGCGGAGGCTTCCAGCGGGGCCGGCCGGCCCGCTGCTCCCGCAGACGAAGAAAAAAGGCCTGCAACAATGCCTGCGCCTCCTCGGCGCGCAGCCCGCTCTCCACAGCCGGATGGTGGTTGAAGGGCAGCGCGAACAGATCGGTCACCGAACCGCAGCAGCCCGCTTTGGTGTCCGCGGCCCCGTATACGACGCGGCGGATGCGGCTGTTCAGGATCGCGCCGCTGCACATGGGGCACGGCTCCAGCGTCACGAACAGCTCACACTGCCACAGCCGCCAGCCGCCCAGCGCCCGGCACGCCGCGTCAATGGCCAGCAGCTCGGCGTGATGGAGGGCGTTTTTCTCTGTTTCGCGGGTATTGTGGGCCGCCGCGATGATCTCGCCGTCCTTTGCCACCACAGCCCCCACCGGCACCTCGCCCAGCGCGGCGGCCTGTGCCGCCTGTTCCAGCGCCGCCCCCATCAGCTCGTAGTCGGTCATGACCGTTCCCTCCTTTTTACAGCATTCCCACAAATACAATGGTATTATTCAGCAGATGCAGAGCCGCACCGGGCCAGATGCTGCCGGTACGCTGACGCAGCCAGCCCAGCGCCAGACCCATGCCCAGCGCATAGAGCTGCCCGGCAGGGCCGCTGTGCATCCCGGCAAACAGCAATGCCTGCGCCGCCACCGCCATCCCCGGCCCGCCCAGCTCCGACGACGCAAAGCAGCTCTGCACCGCGCCCCGGAAGGTCAGTTCCTCCCCCAGCGCGGCGGCAGGGACAAGCGCCAGAAACGCCAGCGCCCGGGCGGCTCCGCCTTGCGGCAGAGCCTGCACCGCCGCAGGCAGAAGCAGCGCTCCCAGCGCCGCCACGGCCACGCAGCACAGCGCGGGCACCGCGCCGCCCCTTCCAGGCCGGGACAGGCCCAGCTCCCCCGCCGACAGCCCCAGCCTCCGCACAAGGAGCAGCGGCGGCAGAGGACGCACCAGCGCGACGCCCAGCCGTCCCGCCCAGCAGAGCGTTTTGCCCGCGGCCGGGAGCAGGCCCGTCAGCAGGAACAGCGCCGCGCACCCGCACCCTGCCAGCGCGCCGCCCATCCCCCGCAGCCGGTCCCCTGTTTTTTCTGTTTTCGGCATGCTTCGACCGCCTTTTCCCACGATTTCGTTCTATCTTACCACACCGGCCCGCGGCGGCGCAAGGTGCTGCGACGGGGAAGCGGGGGTTTTTGTTCCTTTTTGAAAAAAGGAACCGAAAAACTTTTTACTGGCAAGCCGCATTCGCGGCTTGCAGGGGGGTATTACGGACGGCAGGCGGGCGGGCACCTTTTGCGCGCTCCCGCGCGCTGGGGCTGCGCCCGCGTTGTAGTAGAGCGAAGCCTCCCTCACTGAGGGAGGTGGCATCGCGCCAGCGATGACGGAAGGAGTTCTGCAAGCCGCCACTCCCCCAGTCGCCTGCGGCGACAGCCCCCTCAAGGAGGGGGCC
>JBJERT010000255.1:0-3973 GCA_051882435.1 Faecalibacterium sp. | reverse complement strand
TGAAAAGCTTTTTCGGTTCCTTTTTCTCGAAAAAGGAACAAAAAAAGCCCCCTCGGAGCCAAACTCCAAGGGGGCGGGAATCGCAAAAACAGTGCTTATGCCAGGATGGGCTTGAGTGCCTCAGCCAGAGCGTCCTTCTGTGCCTGTGCCTCAGCCAGATCCTTGCCCAGCGTGGTGAAGTAGGTCTTGATCTTCGGCTCAGTACCGGAGGGACGCACAACGACCGTCGCGCCGCCTTCCAGCGTGTAGATCAGGACATTGGCGGCGGGCAGGCCGGTCTCTTCCGGCTTCTTGTAGTCGGTGACCTTGACGACCTTGAGGCCCGCAAACTCGGTGGGCGGGTTGTCGCGCAGACCCTGCATGATGCCGTTCATCTTGTCCATGCCGGTCAGGCCCGGGAACTCGAAGCTGTCCACCTTGTTCAGGTAACGGCCATACTGCTGGTACAGCTCTTCCAGACGCTGCTTGATGGAAGAACCGATGCTGCGGTAATAAGCAGCCATCTCGCAGATGAGCATGGAGCCGATGACCGCGTCCTTATCGCGGACATACGGGCCAGCCAGATAGCCATAGCTCTCCTCGAAGCCGAAGATGAAGCGATCGACCTCACCGGCAGCCTCCAGACCCGCGATCTGGTCGCCGATCCACTTGAAGCCGGTCAGAACGTTGCGCATCTCCACGCCATAGTGAGCGGCAACGGCGTCGGCCAGCGGGGTGGAAACGATGGACTTGACCGCCACGGGGTTCTTGGGCATGGTGCCCTTCTCCATGCGGCCCGCGCAGATGTAATCCAGCAGCAGAACGCCCATCTCGTTGCCGGAGACCAGCTCATAGGTGCCGTCCGGGCACTTCATGGCGATGCCCACGCGGTCCGCGTCGGGGTCGGTGGCCAGCATCAGGTCGGCGCCGGTCTTGGTGGCCAGCTCGAGGCCCAGCTTCAGCGCCTCGAAGATCTCGGGGTTGGGATAGGAGCAGGTGGTGAAGTAGCCGTTGGGATACTCCTGCTCGGGCACGATGGTGATATCGGTGATGCCCATATCATTCAGGACATGGGTGACCGGCACAAGGCCGGAGCCGTTCAGCGGGCTGTACACCAGCTTCAGACCGGCCGTCTTGCACAGGCCGGGGCGCACCTGACGCGCCTCGATGGCGTCATACAGCGCCTTCTTGCAGTCGTCGCCCACAAAGCGGATGAGGCCCTGCTCCACGCCCTCGGCAAAGGAGATGTACTTTGCGCCGGTGATGACATCGGTCTTCTGGATCTCGGCGTAAACGATGGCGGCGGCGTCATCGGTCATCTGGCAGCCATCCGGGCCATAGGCCTTGTAGCCGTTGTACTTGGCGGGGTTGTGGGATGCAGTGACCATGATGCCCGCATTGCAGTTGTAATAACGGGTAGCAAAGCTCAGCGCGGGAACGGGCATCAGCGCATCATAAATGCGGACCTTGATGCCGTTGGCTGCCAGAACGCCTGCGGCGGTCTTGGCAAAAACGTCGCTCTTGAGGCGGCTGTCGTAGCTGATGGCCACAGTCTGGGTGCCGCCCTGGGTCTTGACCCAGTTGGCCAGACCCTGCGTAGCCTGACGCACGACGTAGATATTCATGCGGTTGGTGCCCGCGCCCAGAACGCCGCGCAGACCCGCGGTGCCGAACTTCAGCGCCACCGCAAAACGGTCCTTGATCTCCTCATCGTTGCCTTCGATCTTCGCCAGTTCGGGCTTCAGATCCGCATCCTCCAGATCGGCTGCCAGCCAGCGCTTGTATTCATCCAGATACATATTGAACACCTTACCTTTTGTATTTTTTCGCAAAAGCGTCATATCCACGGGCAGAGCACTGCCTGCCCATGGATACAAACCTATTTATTTATAATATAAACGCTCCACGGCTTTGTGTCAATTCTGTATTATGCAACAAGTTTTTGGATTCAAAACTGGCAATTGCCACAAAAATCAGAGCTTTTCCCGGCGTTTCCGGGACTGATGCATTCCAGTTGGGATTCTGCCAGCTCGGTATAGGGCTGACCTGCGTCCTCCAGCACCGCCTGCCACGCATCCAGCCCCACGCTGTTCTCGCTCAGATAGCGCAGCAGGTCCATGGCGCGGGCAAAGCGGATGCCGGGGCAGAGCACCGCGCTGCGCCGCACCTGTCCGCTCTGCTTACAGCACAGCTCCATCACCACCCCCTGCGGCAGGGCCGCAGCGGTGTAGATCACTGTGTGCGCGGTCTGAAGACCCTCCAGCTCGGAATAGGTACGGGTATAACTGCAAAACTCTTTCGCTTTCATCGTGTTCCCTCTCTTATGTGCGTCACATTGACATCTTTTTCTGCCTCTACTATAATGATTTTCAAAGAAAGAACCTGTCGAAGGATAGAGGTTCACTGTAAAAAATTCCCATTTTTGGTTTTGACGTTCTTCAGCAGAGGAAAGAGGGAGCCTATGTATGCAGTTTTGAACAGCTTTGGCCTGAACGGTCTCAACGGCTTTGCCGTCAAGGTCGAGGCAGATGTTTCGGGAGGGATGCCCGCTTTTGCCATCGTGGGCCTGCCGGATTCCGCTGTGCGTGAGAGCGGCAACCGGGTGCGCGCCGCTATCAAAAATCTGGGGTTCCGCTGGCCGGACCGCCGTGTGACCATCAACCTTGCCCCCGCCGATGTGCGCAAGACCGGGCCGGTCTATGATCTGCCGGTGCTGCTGGCGGTGCTGGCGGCAGCGGGCTGTCTGGAAACGCCCCCGCAGGACGCGGCCTTTCTCGGGGAGCTGGCGTTGGACGGCACCCTTCGGCCCGTGTCCGGCGTGCTTCCCATGGCACTGGCCGCCGCGGAACATGGCATCCGTGCTCTGTATGTCCCCGCAGAAAACGCCGCCGAGGCTGCCGAGGCCGCGTCGGATGCTATGACGGTCTATCCCGCCCATACCGCGCGGGAGATTCTGGACGCCCTGCGCGGCGTCAAAGCGCTCTCCCCTGCCCATGCCGTTCCCTTCGACCCGATGGAAGGATGGGCCAATGCCCCGGACTTTGCGGACGTGATGGGCCAGCCGCTGGCCCGCCGGGCCATGGTCATCGCGGCGGCAGGCGGGCATAATGTGCTGCTGATCGGTGCGCCCGGCACCGGAAAGTCCATGCTGGCCAAACGCCTGCCGGGCATCCTTCCCCCGCTCACCCGGGAGGAGGCGGTGGAGACCACCAAGCTGTATTCCATCGCGGGGCAGCTCCCGCAGGGGCGCGGGCTGATCACTGCCCGGCCTTTCCGCAGTCCGCATCACTCCGCCAGCCCTGCGGCTCTGGCGGGCGGCGGCACGATGTTCCGGCCCGGCGAATGCAGTCTGGCCGACTGCGGCGTTCTGTTTCTGGACGAGCTGCCGGAGTTCCCCCGCGAAAGCCTGGAGGTGCTGCGCCAGCCGCTGGAGGACGGCCAGATCACCATCAGCCGCGCGGCGGGCAGCGCCACCTATCCCAGCCGGTTCCAGCTCGTGGCAGCGATGAATCCCTGCAAATGCGGCTACTATGGACATCCGACCCGCCCCTGTACCTGCTCGCCCAGCGCGGTGCGCCAGTATCGCAGCCGGGTGTCCGGCCCGCTGCTGGACCGCATCGACCTGTGCGTGGAGATGGACCCCGTTGCGTTCGACGAGCTGCACAGCCCCGCCCCCGCCGAGAGCAGCGCCGACCTGCGGCATCAGGTGCTTGCCGCACGGGCCGCGCAGGCCCGCCGCTATGCGGCCCCCGGCTTTGAGGCTGTGCGCTGCAACGCACAGCTTTCCACCGCACAGGTGCGCCGCCTGTGCCGCCTGACCCCCGCCGCCGAACGCCTGCTGCGCGCTTCCTACGACCAGCTTGGCCTTTCGGCCCGCGCCCATGACCGCCTGCTGCGCGTGGCCCGCACCATCGCCGACCTTGCGGGCAAGCAGCTCCTCGACGAGGAATGCCTTCTGGAAGCGCTGCAGTACCGCGCACAGGAAAAGATGGAG
>JBJERT010000254.1:0-4053 GCA_051882435.1 Faecalibacterium sp. | reverse complement strand
GTTTGCGCGCTCCCGCGCGCGGGGGCTGCGCCCCAGCAAACAGGGCCTTTCCGGTCAATATCGGAAAGGCCCTGTTTATTTTCTGCGTTATGACCCAAAGCTGTACCGGACAAACTCCACGATCTGCTCCGGGTGCGGCGCATTGGCGGGGACAAAGAGGTAATAGGTATGCTGCACACGGGGGTCCGCATCCGCGCCGGTACCTGCGACATAGCGGCTGCGGGTCATATCCAGCGCGATACAGGCGGTGCCGCCATCTTCTGTCTCCATATCATACAGTGCATCTGACAGCTCTGCAAGAAGTTCCTGCGGGAGCAGTTCCCGCAGGTCCAGCATGGGAAGCTCATCTTTATAATAGTCCAGCACCTCGTCGCTGGTCACGACGAAATCCAGCTCATGGGTGACGATATAGGCAATGAGCTTGCCATTGCTGGCGGCCGTATAGTCGCTGGCCTCGCCGCCCATATCGATATACAGCACATCGTCGAACACGATGCGCTGGCGGCGGGTCAGGTCCTGCGTGGCACTGTACTCTTCCTGGATGCGTCCCGCCGGGAACAGATCGTACTCGTCATTGGTAAAGAAGCCCTGAAGCAGGATCTCTTTCTGGCTCTGCACCACGGCATCGCCGATATAGCACCCCGCCGCGACCAGCAATGCCAGCCCGATAAGCCAGAAGCGATAATAATACAGAAGATACTGCGCTTTCTGCCGCAGGGTCATGGGGCGGAGCTTATCCGCCTCGGACTGCCGCCAGCGGCGCAGCGATTCCATCAGATGCATAGGCTGTGCCTCCGTTTACAGCAGTTTGTTTTTTTGCAGTTTGCGGCGCTGGCGGCGCTGTTCCTTTTCCTGCTCATAGGCTGCCTGTTCCTCGGCCAGCTCACCGGTATACTTTTTGAACACCGTATTGACAAAGTAAGAGGATGCAAAGACCGCCAGCCCGACCCAGAAAAAGAACACTCCGCTCAGGTAATAGAATCCCACCGCAGCCAGTCCCCAGATCAGAAACAGGGTAAGCGTGACCGGCAGATTGCCCACCGCCATGATAAAGCTGTTGCCCAGCAGCTTTTTCATCGAGAAATCGAACACCGCCAGCATCGGCCAGACGTACAGCGAGCAGGCCAGAAAAAGCACCAGCAGGCAGAGGATCGCCGCCCCCACCAGAATGGCCGGGATACCGCCCACCTGAAGGAAAAAGTTCCACACACCCACCAGATCCACGGCGAAAAAGGCCAGACCGGCCAGCTCCAGCAGACCCAGCAGCGAAGCCTTTTTGAAGTACTTTTTGAATGCGCCGAAATACCCGGACAGGATGCCGCCCTCGGTATCGCGCACCTGCCGCATGGTATAAGCGTACAGGGCCGTGAAGGACGCGCCCGCCGTGAGGACCGGAAGGCTGGTGACAAACCACAGCACGCTCAGGCATGCCACATCCGCCAGCTTTCCGACAAAATTCCAGAATTTGTTCTCGGGGTCAAAAAGATGGATCATTTCGTTCCCCTTTCCGCGTCAGCGCGCCGCGTTGATGCCTTCCAGAATGTTGGTGGTGATGTAATCCACCCCCATCGCCGCCAGAGCCGCGCCCGCCTCGGGGTCGTTCACCGTCCAGCAGTTGATCTCAAAGCCCGCGTCATGGACCTGCGCCACGATCTCCGGCGTTACGGCCTTATAATTCAGGTCCAGATCCAGGTGGTATTTTTTCAGTGTGTCCAGGGAGTTCTCGTCCCACGTCTTGAGCAGATACTGGGCGGGCTGGTCGGGGAAGCGGCGGCGCAGCGCGACCAGATTTCTGAGCTGGAAGGAGATGAAGATCACATGATCCAGCCAGCCAGCTTTCTCGATCATGGAGACGATCTTGTACACATCGCTGGCGCGGAACTCATTTTTCAGCTCCAGCACACAGGTCTTTTCATACTTTTTGCAGATGTTGATGTACTCCAGCAGGGTCGGAAGATGCAGATCGATGCGCCCCCGCGTGCCGTCCAGGTCCGTAAGCTGGAGCTTGCGCAGCGTGTCGAACGTGGACTCCTCCACCACAAGGGCGTCCAGACCGACGCGCTGGGTGTTATCGTCGTGGATGATGACGAACTGTCCGTCCGCCGTCCGGTGGACGTCGGTCTCCACGGCAAAAAAGTTCTCGCGGTTGCAGGCCGCCACAAAGGCCGAGCAGGTGTTCTCCTTTTCCAGTCCGCTCAGGCCCCGGTGGGCTACCATTTTGGCGTTTTTACTGTCGATCTTGATGGTGTTCATACAAATCGCTCCCTCCGCCCGGACGCTTTTCCGCCGGGCGTTTTATTTTACGACCGCGGCGCAGACCGCAGATTCGTTTCTGGATGCTCAGTGCTCCGCCCAGTCACGGCTGCGGCTCACCGCTTTGTGCCAGCCTGCCAGCAGCTTGTCCCGCTGGGCGGCGTCCATTTTCGGCTCAAACAGATGGTTGCAGCTCCACAGATGGGCGATCTCCTCCCGGCTCTGCCATACTCCCGTGGCAAGGCCCGCAAGATAGGCCGCACCCAGCGCAGTGGTCTCACGGATGGCCGGACGCAGGACGGTCTTGTCGAGGATATCCGCCTGGAACTGCATCAGGAACTGGTCCCGGCTGGCGCCGCCATCCACCTTCAGCGTTTTGATGGTGATGCCGGTATCCTTTTCCATGGCGTTCATCAGGTCAGCGCTCTGGTAGGCGATGGACTCCTCCGCCGCACGGATGATGTGGTTCTGCGTGGTGCCGCGGGTGATGCCCAGGATCGCGCCGCGCGCGTACATATCCCAGTAGGGCGCACCCAGCCCCGTGAAGGCCGGCACGATGTACACACCGCCGTTGTCCGGCACCTTCTGCGCGTAATACTCCGAATCCGGGCTGTCCTGAATGAGGTGCATCCCATCGCGGATCCACTGGATGACCGCACCGCCGACGAACACGCTGCCCTCCAGCGCATACTCCACCTCTCCGTTCAGGCTGACGGCAATGGTGGTCACAAGGCCGTTTTTGCTGCGGAAAATATCCTTTCCGGTGTTCATCAGCAGGAAACAGCCCGTGCCGTAGGTGTTTTTTGCTTCTCCGGCGTGGAAGCAGCCCTGACCGAACAGCGCGGCCTGCTGGTCGCCCGCAATGCCTGCCACCGGGACTTTGACGCCCTGGATATCCGTATAACCATAGATAGCGCTGGAATCGCAGACCTTCGGCAGAATGCAGCGCGGGATATCCAGCGCCGCCAGCAGGGTATCGTCCCAGTCCAGCGTGCGGATATTATACAGCATCGTGCGGCTGGCGTTGGTGCGGTCGGTGACGTGGGCTTTGCCGCCGGTCAGCTTCCACACCAGCCAGGTGTCCACCGTGCCAAACAGGAGCTGGCCGCGCTCGGCCTTTTCCCGCGCACCGGGAACGTTGTCCAGGATCCACTTGATCTTGGAGGCGGAGAAGTATGCGTCCGGCACCAGACCGGTGTTCTCGCGGATGTATTCTTCCATGCCGGGCGTTTGCAGCAGCTGGTCCACGATGGGCGCGGTGCGGCGGCACTGCCAGACGATGGCGTTATAGACCGGCTTGCCGGTGTCTTTGTCCCACAGGATGGTGGTCTCGCGCTGGTTGGTGATGCCGATGCCCGCGATGTCCGCCGGGTCGATGCCGCTCTGGGCTACGACCTCGTTCATCACGCCGTACTGGCTGGACCAGATCTCCATGGGGTTGTGCTCCACCCAGCCCTGATGCGGATAGAGCTGCTCAAACTCGCGCTGCTGCACACAGACGATGTTCTGTTCCTGATCAAACAGGATCGCGCGGCTGCTGGTCGTGCCCTGGTCGAGGGACAGAATATACCTTGTTTTTTCCATATTCTTCTCCTTTTTTGTGAAATGTGCAACGTCCACGGTACAAAAAAAGAGGTCGGCAAAACAACGCGATCCCGCCTTGTCTGCCACCCTCTCGCTCTGAACAAACAAAAAGATTCTGCTCTTATCTTACTCCTAAAGCCCCGGAAAAGCAAGAGGCGAAAGCGAAATTGCACGGAAATCCATTTTACGCCGACTTTTGGTGCGCCATCGGTAGAT
>JBJERT010000253.1:0-4138 GCA_051882435.1 Faecalibacterium sp. | reverse complement strand
AACCCATACACCTTCCACAAATTTTTCTTTTCGTTTTTGGCACAGTGTGCTATACTACTGGATAGCGGGCGGCTCTGCGGCCCCCGCGCTCTTTCCTTTTCTTTTGACGTTTTTACGGGAGATCTTGCATGAAAGACGGATTTTTGAAGGCAGCCGCCCTCTCGCCCGCGCTTCGGGTGGCGGACTGCTCCTATAACACCGACCAGATCCTTGCCGAACTGCGCGGCTGCGCGGCCCGCGGCGTCAAGCTGGCGGTCTTTCCCGAGTTCTGTCTCACAGGCTATACCTGCGGCGACCTGTTTTTGCAGCGTACGCTCCAGCAGGGCGCTCTGGAAGGACTGCGCCGCATTCTGGACGCCAGCCGGGAGCTGGACCTCATCGCGCTGGTGGGGCTGCCGGTGCTCGTGCGGGGCAAGCTGTACAACTGCGCTGCCGCGGTCTGCGGCGGGCGGCTGCTGGGCCTTGTCCCCAAGACCTATCTGCCCAACTACGGCGAATTTTACGAAAAGCGCCAGTTCACCCCCGGCAGCACCGAGGTCGAGACCGTGACGCTCTGCGGTCAGGAGGTACCGTTCGGCACCTCTGTGCTGTTCCGCTGCCGCACCATGCCCAGCTTCGTGCTGGGGGTCGAGCTGTGCGAGGACCTGTGGAGCGCGCTGCCGCCTTCCACGTTCCACGCACTGGCCGGGGCCACGGTCATCGCCAACCTTTCGGCCAGCGACGAGACGGTGGGCAAGGCGGAATACCGCCGGGAGCTGGTCCGAAACCAGTCTGCCCGTCTGCTCTGCGGCTATCTGTACGCTTCGGCCGGGCACGGCGAAAGCACACAGGACATGGTCTTTGCGGGCCATGACCTCATCGCGGAGGACGGCATACTGCTGGACGAGACTGAGCCGTTCCGGGGCGGCTGCGCCGAGACAGAGCTGGACTGCCAGCGCATGGAGCTGGAACGCGCCCGCAACACCAGCTTCGAGACCAGCGCCGAGGGCTATCTCACAGTGGACTTCGACCTGACCGTGACCGAAGCGCCCCTGACCCGCTGGATCGACCCCGCCCCCTTTGTTCCCGGCGACCCCCGGCGCCGCGCCGAGCGCTGCGAGCTGATCCTGCGCATGCAGGCCGATGGTCTGGCCAAGCGGCTGGAACATGCCCACGCCAAGACCGCCGTCATCGGCATTTCGGGCGGTCTGGACAGTTGTCTGGCGCTTCTGGTGGCCGTGCGCGCCATGAAGCAGCTTGGCCGCCCTGCCAGCGATGTGCTGGCGGTGACCATGCCCTGCTTCGGCACGACCCGGCGCACCCGCAGCAACGCGGAGATCCTCTGCAACGAGCTGGAAGTCTCCTTCCGGGAGATCAACATCGCCAACACCGTCCACAGCCATTTTGCCGACATCGGGCAGGACGAGAGCGTGCTGGACGTGACCTTCGAGAACGGTCAGGCCCGGGTGCGCACGCTGGAGCTGATGGACACCGCGAACCGCACCGGCGGCCTCGTGGTAGGCACGGGCGACCTGTCGGAGCTGGCGCTGGGCTGGGCCACCTACAACGGCGACCATATGAGCATGTACGGCGTCAATGCGGGCGTCCCCAAAACGCTGGTCCGCCATCTTGTGCGCTACGAGGCGGATATCGCCGACTCCCCTGCCCTGCGGGAGGTGCTGTTGGATATTCTGGATACCCCCGTCTCCCCCGAGCTGCTGCCCGCCAAGGACGGCGAGATTTCCCAGCGGACCGAGGACCTCGTGGGGCCGTATGAACTGCACGACTTCTATCTTTATCAGGTGCTGCGCTTCGGCTTCGGCCCGGCCAAGATTTTCCGGCTGGCAAAGGCGGCTTTCGCAGGCCGTCCTGAATACCCGGACAGCGTGCTGTACAAATGGCTGCGCAACTTCTACTGGCGCTTTTTTGCCCAGCAGTTCAAGCGCAGCTGCCTGCCCGACGGCCCCAAGATCGGCAGCGTGACCCTTTCGCCTCGGGGCGACTGGCGGATGCCCAGCGACGTCTGCGCTGCCCTGTGGCTGGCCGAGCTGGAGCAGCTCCCCCATGAGGAACGGACATGAAACACAAAAACCTGCTGATAAATCTTCTTTTTGCCGCTGTCGTGCTGGGCATCGCGGGGGCACTGTTCGCGCTGCGGGCTGCAAAGCCCGACAGCGGCAGCGCCCTGACCGCCCAGCTCATCTATGGCGATGACAACACGGTGCTGGACTTCCCGCTGGACGGCAACGCCCGCTACGACGTGGACACGGGATATTATACGGTCCATATCGAAGTGGCGGACGGTGCGGCCCGCTTTGTGGATTCCCCCTGCCCGGACCATGTCTGCGAGAGCTTCGGCTGGATCTCTCTGGAGGACCAGAGCGCGACCTGTCTGCCCGCCCGCGCTGTGCTGACCATCGTGCCCGCGTCCTGATTCGGCGCGGGAAAGGAGTTTTTCGCTATGAAAGACGAAAACGAGCGTTTTCATGCATCCTCCCTTTCCGGTGAGGACGCGCATCACCCGCGGCATGTCCGCCGCGCCGCCGAGGGGCAGGCCCGTGCGCCGGTAGAGGTGGACGGCTCGGTCTTTTTCTCTTCCGCGCCGCCGGAGCCGCCCGCCGCGCCCCCTTCTTCGGAGCCGGACCCGCGGCCCGATCCCCCTCAACGAGGCAAGCTCATGCTGATCTTACAAGCCATCCTCAGCGCTCTGGCGCTGGTGCAGCTCTGGCGCACCCAGATGCTGCCCGTCTGGTATCTTTTGCTTCTGGCCCTTCTGCTGGTGCTGTGCTGGCTGCTGGTGCTGCGGCTGCTGCGCCGCAGCCGCCGCAGCATCGGCCCCCGTATCTTTTCGGCTCTGCTGTGTGCCGCCATGGCGGCAGGCTGTGTCTGGGCGCAGCAGGGCCTAACCATGCTAGATAATGTCACTTCCGGCCTGCTGAGCGGCGCCGCGGCTCAGGCCATCACCCGGGAGCCGTTCGTGATCTATCTGAGCGGCGTGGACACCCGCGGCGAGCTGAGCGAAAATGCCCGCAGCGACGTGAATATCCTTGCCGCGGTCAACCCCGTGACCAAGCGGGTGGTGCTGGTCAACACCCCACGGGACTATTATGTAGACCTCGCCGGGACCCAGAGCAAGGACAAACTGACCCACGCGGGCCTCTACGGTGTGGAGACTTCCATGCAGACGCTGGGCCAGCTCTATGGCATCGAGGTCGGGCATTACATCCGCATCAATTTTGCGGGCTTTATAAGCGTCGTGGACGCGCTGGGCGGCGTGGACGTCTACTCGGATCAGGCGTTCACCTCGGTGGGCAGCCCCGGCTACTATGACCCCACCACCTTTGTGGAAGGCTGGAACCATCTGGACGGCAAAGCGGCGCTGGCCTTTGCCCGCGAGCGCCACGCCTTCGCCTCCGGCGACATCCAGCGCGGCATCAACCAGATGAAGGTCATCGACGCGATGCTGAACAAGGTCAAATCCCCCGCCCTGCTCATGAGCTTTTCCAAGCTGATGGACGCTGCCGCAGACTGCTTCGTGACCAGCCTTTCTTCCGACCAGATCTCGGCGCTGGTGCGTATGCAGCTCAGCGACTTTGCCGCGTGGGAGATCGAAAGCTGCACTGTGACCGGCTCCAACAGTTCCAGCACCAAGTGCTATTCCGCTCCGGGGCAGAAGCTCTATGTCATGAAACCGGACGAAGCCTCCGTCCGCGAAGCCGCCGCTCTGCTCCAGTCGGTGCTGTCCGGCGAAGCGGGCAGCGGCGAAAGCACCGCCGTATCTTTCCCGGGCGAACAGGCAGCGCACAGCGCCACCGGCGACCCCAACGCGGGCGCGCCCCTCCCGGAGAGCACCCCTGCGGAAGAAGAAGCTCCCAGCGAACCGCCTGCGGACAGCTCTGCGGACGAGGAGCTGCCCGCTCAGAGCGGAGAAGAGCTTTCCGGCGCGGAGAGCGTTCCCCCGGAGGAGGAAGCGGCACCTTCTGACGAGCAGCCCGGTCAGGGCGAGGTCTCGGCAAGCTCTATCCCTACGCTGGATGAACTGTTCGGCGCACTGGCCGACGCCTTTGGCAGCAGCACGGCGGAGAGCGATACAGCGTCCTCGGAGGCTGAACCGGCGGCATAAAACGGGGGTTTTTGTTCCTTTTTCGAGAAAAAGGAA
>JBJERT010000252.1:0-4151 GCA_051882435.1 Faecalibacterium sp. | reverse complement strand
CAACAAAAAAGCCCCGCCGGCAGAGGGAATGCCGACAGGGCTTGGTGATGTCAAAAAGGGAAGGGATCAGTCGTCGCCGTTCTCGTCGAGGTTGCCCAGCTTGCGCGCCTGCTCCACGACGGCGGCCACGAGCATATCGGGCAGGATCTCATAGCGGGCGAACTCGGTGGTGAACCAGCCGCGGCCCTGGGTGGTCTGGCGGATAAAGGTCGTAAAGTTCGCCAGCTCCGCCAGAGGCGCCTCGGCGATGATGGTCTGCATGCCGTCCTCGTCCGGCTCCATGCCCATCACGCGGCCGCGGCGCTTGGTCACGTCGCCCATCACGTCGCCGGTGTTGTCATTGGGCACATGCACCTTCAGGGTGTGGATCGGCTCCAGAATGACCGGACCGGCCTCGGGCATCGCGGCCTTGTAGGCCAGCTTGGCGGCCATGATAAAGGCCATTTCCGAGCTGTCCACGGGGTGATAGCTGCCGTCCAGCAGGGTGGCCTTGAGGCCCACCACGGGATAACCGGCCAGAACGCCCTTCTGCGCGGCCAGACGCACGCCCTTCTCAACGGCGGGGAAGAAGTTCTTGGGCACGCTGCCGCCGAACACCTTCTCCTCGAACAGGACGTCCTCGCCGTCATACGGCTCGAAGTTCATGATAACATCGCCGAACTGGCCGTGGCCGCCGGTCTGCTTCTTGTGGCGGCCCTGCTTCTGGCAGGACTTGCGGATGGACTCGCGGTAAGCGATGCGCGGGGCCTCCAGACCGATCTCCACGCCGAACTTGTTCTTCAGCTTGGCCTTGACCACGTCCAGATGCTGCTCGCCCAGGCCGCCAATGACCTGCTGATGGGTCTCGGCGTTGTTCTCGTAGCTCAGGGTGGGGTCCTCCTCCATCAGGCGGGCCAGCGCGCTGCTGATCTTGCCCTCGTCGCCCTTCTTGGTGACCTTGACCGCCATGAACAGGCTGGGCTGGGGGAACACGGGAGCGGGCAGTTTGACCACGCGGGCCGCGTCGCACAGAGTATCGCCGGTCTTGGCGCTGACCAGCTTGGCCACCGCGCCGATGTCGCCCGCGCCGATGCTCTCGGCCTCGGCCTGCTTTTTACCGGTGACGGTCAGCGGCTTGCCCAGCTTCTCCACGTCGCCGGTGCGGGCGTTGACCAGAGAGATGCCGCTGGTGACCTTGCCGCTGATGACGCGCAGATAGCTCAGCTTGCCCACGAAGGGGTCTGCCACGGTCTTGAACACATATGCGGCGGTCGGCTCGCTCTCGGTGCAGTGCAGCTCCACCGGCTCGCCCGCGGGGGTCTCGGCCATAACAGAAGCGTCGTGCTCCGGGCTGGGCAGCAGCTTGCGCATGTTGAACAGCAGCATATCCAGCGCCTGCAGATTGACCGCGCTGCCGCAGAATACCGGCGTGATCAGGCCGTCCTTGACGCCCTTGCGCATGCCCTCGACGATCTCCTCGGTGGTGAACGGCTCGCCGCCGAAGAACTTTTCCATCAGCTCGTCGTCGGTCTCGGCGATGGCCTCGCTCATGGCCTCGATCAGGCCCTGGAACCGGTGGCCGATGTCCGGCAGGTCGATCTGGATCTGCTTGCCGCCCTCATACTTGAAAGCCTTCTGGCTGAACAGATTGATGTAAACGGGGGTGCCGTCGTCCAGCTTGGCCGGGACGACGCAGGGGCAGACGGTGGAACCGAATTTGATCTTCATATCCTCGAGGATCTTGAAGTAGTTGGCGTTTTCGAGGTCGCACTTGCTCACAAAGACCATCGTGGCCTTGCCGTTCTTGCGCGCCAGCTGGAACGCTTTTTCCGCGCCCACGGTCACGCCGCTGCGGGCAGACACGCACACCAGCACGCTCTCGGCGGCGCGGATGCCCTCGTACTCGCCCGCCTCAAAGTCGAACAGGCCCGGCGCGTCGATCAGGTTGTACTTGATGCCGTCATGCTCCACCGGCACCACCGATGCCGACAGGCTGGCCTTGCGCTTGGCCTCTTCGGGGTCAAAGTCCGAAACCGTGGTGCCGTCCTCGACCCGGCCCATACGCTCCGCAGCGCCCGAAAAATAGACCAATGCCTCAGTCAGCGTCGTTTTGCCGCTGCCGGCATGGCCTGCAATCAAGATATTACGGATATTGTTGCTTGCGTATTTCATATCGGTTTTTCCCTCATTTCTGCCCAGTCGGAGCATTCTCTCCGCTTTTGTGGCATATTTTACAAAGATAATACCACAATGAAATGGTTTTTCAAATATTTTGAACGGGATTTTTTGCCGTTCTCCCTCCAAACTTCCCGGAACGATTTTGTGCATTTTGCCTTTTCTGCCCCCCGAAATATTGTAATCTGCGCGTTGGTACGCTATACTGGGGCTGCATCAGCAATCAAGGGGAGGAAACCGCATCAATGAAACGCACGGATTATATCAACTGGGACGAATACTTCATGGGCATCGCGCTGCTCACCGCCATGCGCTCCAAGGACCCCAGCAGTCAGGTGGGGGCCTGCATCGTCAGCCCGGAGAACAAGATCCTGTCGCTGGGCTACAACGGCATGCCCATCGGCTGCGACGACGACGCCATGCCCTGGGAACGAGAGGGCCAGCCGCTGGAAACAAAATATATGTACGTCTGCCATGCCGAGCTGAATGCCATCCTCAACAGCGCCCACAACAACCTGCGGGGCGCGCGGGTGTACGTCACACTGTTCCCCTGCAATGAATGCACCAAGGCGATCATCCAGTCCGGTATCACCGAGGTGGTCTATTACAGCGATAAATACCACGATTCAGATTCCAGCATCGCCGCGCGCTTTATGCTGAAAAAGGCGGGCGTGCGCCTGACGCCTTATCAGGCCAGCCAGCGCCGCGTGGAGCTGGAACTGTAAGGTGCGCCGGGCGCAGCCCCCGCGCACGGGAGTGCGCAAACGCTGGCCGCCCGACTTCCGGTTCCCATAAAACGTTTTGCAAGCCGCATATGCGGCTTGCCAGTGAAAAGCTTTTTCGGTTCCTTTTTCTCGAAAAAGGAACAAAAAGGAACAAATCCCCGTTTTCCGCGCAGGCGCTTGACCTGCGGGCGCGGGTGCTATATAATAGAATCCATCCTCTGTATTTTTATGCAAAGAAAATGAATTAAAGGAGAATATATACACCATGGAACTGAAAGACCGCAGCTTTCTGAAGCTGCTCGACTATACCCCCGCCGAGATCGAGGGCCTGCTGGACCTTGCCGCCGACCTGAAAGCCAAAAAGAAGGCGGGTGTGCGCCACGACGCGCTGCGCGGCAAAAATATCGCGCTGATCTTTGAAAAGACCTCCACCCGTACCCGGTGCAGCTTTGAGGTCGCGGCCCATGACCTGGGCATGGAAGTGACCTATCTGGACCCGTCGGGCAGCCAGATCGGCAAAAAGGAATCCATCGCGGATACGGCCCGGGTGCTGGGCCGGATGTTCGACGGCATCGAATACCGCGGCTATGGGCAGGAGATCGTGGAGGAACTGGCAAAGTATGCGGGCGTGCCGGTCTGGAACGGCCTGACGAATGAGTTCCATCCCACCCAGATCCTGGCGGATTTCCTCACGGTGCGGGAGCATTTTGGACATCTGAAGGGGATCAATTTTGTCTATTTCGGCGACGCGCGCTATAATATGGGCAACAGCCTGATGGTGGGCTGCGCCAAGATGGGCCTGAACTTCACGGCCTGCGCGCCCAAAAAGTACCAGCCGGACCCGGCGCTCATCGCCCAGTGTCAGGCCATCGCGGCCGAGACCGGCGCGACGCTGCGCTTCGAGGAGGACCCCTTGAAGGCCGCCACGGGCGCGGATGTGCTGTACACGGACGTGTGGGTGTCCATGGGCGAGCCGGTGGAGGTCTGGGCGGAGCGCATCGCAGACCTTGCGCCGTATCAGATCAACAAGACGCTGATGGATGCGGCCGGGCCGCAGGCGGTGTTCATGCATTGTCTGCCCGCCTTCCACGACCACAAGACCACCATCGGCAAGGAGATGGGCGAGCGCTTCGGCCGCGACGCCATGGAGGTCTCCGACGAGGTCTTTGAAGGCCCCCAGAGCATCGTCTTTGACGAAGCCGAGAACCGGATGCACACCATCAAGGCGGTCATGGCTGCGACGATGGGGTACGAGGGGTGATTTTGTTTTTT
>JBJERT010000251.1:0-19519 GCA_051882435.1 Faecalibacterium sp. | reverse complement strand
GTTGCGGATATCCTGCAAGGCTGCGCCGGTCTTGCTGGTGACCAGACCGATGCACCGGGGTATGGCGGGCAGAGGCTTTTTGTGCTCCGGCGCAAACAGGCCCTCCTGCTCCAGCCTGGCCCGGAGCTGTTCCAGCGCGATCTGTGCCGCGCCCACACCGTCCGGGAACATCTCATTGACATAGACCTGGAACGCTCCGTCCCGCTCGTAAAGGGTGACGCGGCAGCGGACGACCACCCGCATCCCCTCCTCGGGCCGAAAACCAAGGCGCTGTGCGTCTGAGCGGAACATGACCGCCTTGACGCTGCACGCTTCGTCCCGGAGAGAAAAATAACAGTGGCCGCTGCGGGCATTGCGCACAAAATTGGCCACCTCGCCCCGCAGCGCCACATCGAATAAAAGCTCGTCTCCATCCAGCACGCTCTTGACGTACCGATTGAGCGCAGACACCGAGATCACCTCAGCCATAACCCTGCCTCCCGTGCCGCCAGAATGGATACGCCGATGGCGTTGTCGCTGGAATACTGCCCGGGCACAAAGAATACCTGCGGCAGACGCCGCTGCACCCAGTCCCGGATGACCTCGCTGCTCATGACACCGCCCGCACAGACCACCGGCAGACCGGGGTGTTCCTTCTGCGCAGCCTTCGTCATTTTAACCACGGTATCTGCAACGCAGAGCAGACAATATTTGCATACATACGCGGGGCTTTTGCCCGCTGCCAGCAGGGCACTGCACTGGTTCTCCAGCCCGGAAAGACTGCACTGCATCCCCCGGACGCTGGAGCGCGGCCGGATCTCTTCCGAACACTGCGCGGCGAGGCGGGAGACCTCTGCTCCTGCCGGGAACGCAAAGCCCAAGCGCACCCCGATGCGGTCCACCGCCTGCCCGGCATAAAGATCCGAGCTGGTGCCGAGCAACGTCAGGCTTCGTACTTCGTCGCAGAGCAGGAGATCGGTCGTGCCGCCGGAGATGTGGAACACAAGCGTCTTTTCGCGGAACAGCCGCTCTCCCTGCGCGGCGAACAGCGCGGCGGCGGCATGGCCCTGCTGATGGGTCGTACAGACCAGCGGGATGCCCCGTGCCAGCGCAAAGGCGTTGGCGGCACTGACCCCCGCCAGAAAACAGGGCATATAACTGCCCTCCACCGGTCTCGGCTTCTGGGAAACGCCCACTGCCGCGATCTGTGTGAGATCGACCTCCTGCCCCAGAGACTGGAGCATCCCCGGCAGAGCCGCCGTGTGGTGAAACAGCGCATCGCTCTGCCGCAGGCCGAGCTGGCCTTCCTTCACGGGCAAAAACTGTTTTTTTGTGCAAACAACCTCTCCGGCCGTATCGAACACAGCCAGAGAGGTTGCATAGTTGCTCGTATCGATCCCCAGTGTGAAGCTGCTCACTGCCGTTCCATCTCCGCTTTGCCGTCAGTGTCCAGCCCCTGCTCCCGCGCCACGGCGCCCAGCAGGCCGTTCACGAACTGGTAATCCTCATCTGCGCCATATTTCTTGGTCAGCTCCACAGCCTCGTTGATCGCGACGCCGGGTTTGTTCTCGCCGCCGTACAGCATCTCGGCCAGCGCCAGACGCAGCACCGTCAGGCTCGTCCGGGGCAGACGCTCCATCGTCCAGCTGCGCAGATGGCTGCGGATCAGGTCATCCACCTCGGCGGAATGGTCATAATAGGCGCGCAGCAGATGCACGCCAAAACCATCGACCGGGTGCTCGTCGCCGCACTCACGGTGGGATTCCAGAGCTTCCTCCAGCGGGACATCACCGAAGGTCTGGGAAAAAGCCAGCAAGAACGCGTTCTCGCGGGATTCTCTGCGGGGTAAAATCTGTTCCATACTGTTCCTCTCACAGCGCAAGGACTCCCTGCCGGAGACCTGTCCCCAGCAGGGAGAAGCGCTTTTTTGTAATCTGCGGACCCGGGTCAGGTCACT
The DNA here is from genome assembly GCA_051882435.1 of Faecalibacterium sp. GTDB lineage: Bacteria > Bacillota > Clostridia > Oscillospirales > Ruminococcaceae > Faecalibacterium. Next base: position 17,583 of record JBJERT010000251.1, on the reverse strand, counting down.
CGGATGCCTCGGGCTGGGCGCAGGACAGGCCCGCGACGATCAGATCCACCCGGCTGACCGTGACGTTGGTCATATTCTGCACAGCAGTCTTGACGTTTTCCTGCACCTTTTCGGCCGCTGCCGGGATGCGCACATCCGGGCGCACGATCAGATGCAGCGTAATGGCCGCCGTGCCCTCGCGCATCTCTACCGTGACCGGGGACTGGATGCTGGTCTTTTCCAGCAGGTCTGTCACCTTTTTGCTCTGGCTCCCGCAGGAGACCTCGGCCACTCCGTCGATCTCCAGCGCCGCACAGCGCGCGATCTTGCCGATGACCTCGGTGGAGATCTGCAAACTGCCGCCTCTCAGGTCCATATTCTGAAAATCCATGCTACGGTCCTCCATCCCAGCGCGGACATACTGCCCGCTGTGTTTTCTATGTGCGCGGGGCGGCACTTGGCTACTGGCCGCCCTGCCGGGTCTCTGTATTGGGACTATTATACCATCCTTTTTGTTTTTTCACAACACCTTATGCAGATTTCCGGCCAAAATGGAAAACACTTCCAGCCAATGACACAGCAAAAAGGGGACTGCTGCGCACAGTCCCCTTTGGCTGTTCTGTTCCTGTTTCCCATAGCGGCGCGGCAGCCTTATTTTACTTCCACGACCGTGATATTCTGCGGCTTGACGCTGCTCTTGCTCAGCACGATGTCCCGTATCTGCGCCACCTGCGCGGCGGTCAGCGCTTCGCCCGAGGTCATCACGGTCAGGTCGGCACGCCCGGACTGCAAAAAGCACAGGCAGTCCGCAAAGCCTTTGGCGCGCACCAGGGTCTCGATCTCGTTCTCCGCGTTCAGGTCCTCCAGGCTGGCGCTCATCTGGGCGGCATAGGTCTTTTTCTCCTCCTCGGAAAGAGACGAGGACTTCAATGTTTTCTGGATGGTATCCAGTGCTTCGTCATGGGCCTTCTGCCTCTTGAGGCGTGCCTCCTCGAAGAATTTGCTGCCGGTATCGCTGGCCACACTCACGAGCTGGGCCTCTCCATAGTTTTTGTTGGCGCTGGAGACCGCCTCCGCCTCCGTCAGCAGCGCGTCTGTTACCTGTACACTTTCCGATTCGGTCACGCCCGCGGCAGTCTCCACCGCTTCCAGGTCAAGACCGCCGCCACGGGCATACTGCCAATTCAGATATACCGCAACAGCCAGCGCTGCCGCCAGTGTGAGCGCCGTTGCCCGGCGGGTGTTTTTGGATATCGCTCTCATGCTGTGTTCCTCCTTGCCTGATGCCTCCGAAGCGCAGGGCTGCACTCAGAACCTTTTTCAGCCCGCACGCTGTTCAACACAGATACGGTTGGACGGCAGATCCAGCAGCGCACCGACCAGCTCGGTGATGCGCGCTGCTACCCGCACGTCGCCGCCGCCCTCGCAGACCACGGCCACCCCGCACACGGTGGGCAGACAGACCGTCTGCTCCAGCGCGGTGCCGTCTTCCAGCAGAACATGGGTCTGTTGGCTCTGGGTCTGTCCCGACTGCGTGTCCAAGGCATAGATCCTCTCCTCCCCCGTTTCCAGCGTTACCATCACCTTTGTCTGGCCCGCGCCCTCCATCTCCCCGATCAGCTCCTCCAGCCGCTGCTCAAGCTGCTGCTGATAGGCCGCGGCATCAAAGCCCGCATTGACCGGGGCCGATTCGGCGGCGGGCTGGGGCCACAGCTCGGACAGCAGGATCAGCACCATCGCCGCCACCCCCAGCACCGCGGCCAGCCGCGCGCGGCCCGGGCCGGACCGGAGCAGCTCCCGAAGGGAAAAGGTCCCGTCCTTCATGGCTCCGTCTCCCCGCCTTCCACAAGCTCCGGCTCCACGCCCAGCGCACCGCGCAGGAAGTCTGCCGCGGCCTCCCGCGCTGCCGGGCTGCATCCCGCCGGGAGAAAGCAGCGCACCCTTTGCGCCGCGACCCCGGCGCTGGTCTGAGCTAATGTGATCTCCAGCCGCACAGCAGTACCCGTTTGTGCGGCGCATTCCTCCGCCAACGAAGCCTCGAGCTGCTGTTCTGCCTGCCGGAGGACCGCCTGTTCAGCCGTGCCCAGGTCTATCTCGGATGCCTGGGGGAGCGGGATCGGCTTGAACTGGGCTTTCGCGCCCGGCAGGAGCTGGGCAAACACTACTAAAATATATAGCCCTGCCACTGCTTTTATACATCGGCGCGGCCAGCCTTTCCCTGTGAGCTGAGCGGTCAGCTCCCCGCCGATACACGCCATGCAGAATACAGCGGCGGCGGTCTTTAATCCCTGCATCCTATCCACCTCCTACGGCGAGCATAAGCACCGTGCCAAATACGGTCATTCCGTAGAAAAGCGCTGTGACCGCAGCCATACAGCGCAGCGCTTCCCGGAAACATCCCAACAGAACAGCGCAGCGGCGGCTTCCGGTCAGCTCGCACAGCAGCCCGCAGCCCGCCAGCAAAACCAGACGCAGGATCAGCGCCAGATAGAGCGGAAGGAACTCCATGCTCAGGAATGCCAGCGCCGCAAAGCCCAGCCCGCTTTTCAGCAATTGCATCCCGGAAAGGATCGTTTCCGCCGCGTCGCTCAGCGTCTGACCGATGACCGGCACAGTCCCGGTGACGAGCTGGCCCAGCTTGAGCGTGGTGCGGTCGAGCTGAAGCGTAAAGACCCTCTGCATCCCCAGCAGCACCGCAAACAGCCGCCCGGCCCAGCCAAGCCCCTGCCGCAGCAGGCGGCCCGCCGTTTTGCACGCGGCAGACAGGCCGCTGCCTGTGGTGATGCAGCAGGCCATGCTCAGAGCAAGATAGCATTGCAGCAGCGGTTCCACCCACGCGCTGATAAGCTGTGCCAGAAAGCATAACGCCGTCAGCAAAAGTCCGCTGGCCGCGGCGCCCGCGGCAGGCTCTCCCCCGGCGGTCAGCACACCCGCATAGACCGGCAGAAATCCCAAAAGAAAGCTGCGCCACTGGAGCATATGTTCGCTCAGCAGTTCCGCCTGCGAGAGCAGACCCGGCCAAAGCAGGACTCCGCAGCCCCCCGCGGCCAGAAGGTCCAGCAGATCGGCGTCCTCCTGCCCTGCCGTCAGAAAGGACAGCAGCGCTGCCAGCAGAAGGAACAGCATCAGGTCCGCACAGCTCTGTACCGCCTGCCGCACCTCGCCCGCCAGATCCTCCGGCAAAAGGCTGCGCAGCGATGCCAGCGGGTCGGCGGCAAAGCTCTCCCACTGCACCGGACTTTTCTCCAGATAGGGCTGCCACAGCTCACGGCCCGGCAGCTCGGCGGCCTGTCCGCTCGGCTGCTGTGCCACGGCGGCAGGGGCAGCCACCATGAGCCATAGACAAAGCAGGCACAACGCGGCCCATCGTTTTCCGTTCATCCTGTCAGCTCCCAGATACGGGTACAGATGGATTCCAGCAGCGGCCACGCTGCCGCCAGAACAAGGCAGCGCCCTGCGAGTCCGGTACACCATGCCAGCGATTCGGCCCCGGCCTCCTCACAGAGCGTGCGGGCGTAGTCGGTCAGCAGAAGGATGCCCGCGCCTTTGAGCAAACAGGCAAAGGCTTCGCCGTCCGCCCGCTGGCCCAGCCGCACGATGCCCTGCACCACCGATTGGAACGCCGTGCTCAGGCGAAGCAGGATCACTGCCGCCGCTCCCACAGACAGCAGCACGGCAAAAGAGGGCGAGACCTTTTGCAGTGCCGTATAGAACACCGCTGCCGCCAGCGCTGCACCCAGGATCGAAACGGCCGCGTTCACAGCGAAAACAGTGACTTGATCGTCACGAACAACGTGCTGATCTGCTGCACCAGCATCGAGAGCACCACCACCAGCCCCGCCAACGTGGTCATCATGGCCTGATCCTCCCGCCCGGAACGGATCAGAAGCTGGTTGAGCACCGCCACAATGATGCCGATCGCCGCGATCTTGAACACCAGATCGATCTCCATCCGTTTTTCATCTCCCCGTCGTTTGATCTACAGGAACAGCAGCCCCAGCATCGCCCCCGCGGCCAGCCCCAGCCGCCGGGACAGACCGGCCTGCTCCTGCGCCCGGCCCTCAGCCTGCTGTCGGAAATCGCAAAAACGCTCGATGTAATAGTCCAGCCTCTCGCACTCCTGTTCTGCGGAGGCACGGCCCAACCCGGAAAAACACTCGGAAAAGCATTCGGATTCTTCCGCCGTCAGCTCAGACGGCGGGGCCAGGGTCTGGAGCATGCCGCCCGGACGCGGGCACAGAAGCCCCTCCCGGCCCAACTGGGCATACAACCGGTCGGGATCGGTGCGCCGATAGGCGATCTCCTGCCGCACACGTTCCAGCAGCCGGGTCACCTGCCGCACTACCTCGGCGTGGCCATCCAGTCTGCCTTGAAACGCACCGCCCGCGAACCATCCGCAGCCCACCAGAAGCAGTGCGCCTGCGACCCGCAGTGCATTCATGCAAAACGCACCTCCCGGATCCGGCCCGGTGTGCGGCAGCCTTCCAGAAGGACCAGAACGCGCAGCATCCCGTGCTCCCGCAGGTACTGCACCTGAGGCCGGCGGGCGGCGTCTTCAAAGCTGGCCGCGTGCAGGCTGGCCACAAAATCCACCCCGCTGAAAAAGCCCTGCTCCAGCGTCAGGACCTCATCCATGCCGCCCAGCTCGTCCAGCAGAATGACCTTGGGCGAGAGTGTGCGCAGGGCCATCTGGAGCGCCTCGCCTTTGGCAAGCCCCGACAACACATCCAGCGCCAGAGCATCCTTATCCGGTGCGGAGCCGCCCTCCGGGAACAGCTCCCGCCGCTCGTCCAGCACTGCCACCGCTGTGCCGCGAGCTGCCAGATGACGGGCGACCGCCCGCAGAAGTGTTGTTTTTCCGCTGTCCGGTTCGCCCACAAGGAGCATCCCTGTGAAATGCCCTTGCAATGCACGGCAAAGCTGCACCGGAAGGACCGCCTGCTTCTGCCTCGCGATGCGCAGATTGAGCGACCGGACCTTTTGCAGCACGACCCCCTGCTGAGGATGGTGCAGATACTGCCCGCCTACGCCCACCCGGCAGCCGTTTGACAGCGTGAGGTATCCCCCCGCCAGTTCGGTCTGATGGACATGAACAGCGCCGCCGCAGAGAGTATGGAAACATTCCTCGATCTGCAGCTCGGTCAGGCGGAGCTGCCGAAGTCCCGGCGGGACTTGCGTCAGCCGCTCCACCGGCTGCTGGACGCCCTGTATCGTCAGGCTCGGCCCGCATCCCACGCGCAGGCGCACCTCGTGTACCTCCTGCGCAAGCTCGACGGGCAGCTCCATCAGCGGCCGGGCCAGCCAGACCGGAAGAAATTGAACTGCGGTATAATACTCGTCCATTTTCGCTTCTCCTTCCCGCTTGCTGTTGCTATATCATATGGGCTGCGCCGCGGTTTAGAACAGCCCTGCGGCGGCAGGCACAAAAATACCCCTGCGGCTGTCTGTACCGCAGGGGGCAGGATGCTTTTGAGATTTTATTGTGCCTCAGATGCCGCAGAGGCAGGACCGTTTTGCAGCAGCGCAAGAAATTCGGCTTCGCTCAGGACAGGGACACCCAAAGCCTGGGCCTTGGTGAGCTTGGAGCCGGCAGCGGCACCTGCCACCACATAAGCGGTCTTTTTGGAGACCGAGCCGCTGGCCTTGCCGCCGTTTTTCACAATGAGCGCTTCGGCTTCATTGCGGGAGAGCGTTTCCAGCGTGCCGGTCACCACCAGGGTCAGGCCCGCGAGGCGGTCGCCCCGCGGCTCCCCTTTCCACTTCATATTAACGCCATGCTCCGCCAGACGGTGTACGAGGTCGGAAGTGCCCTCTTTGGAGAAAAATTCCGCCACGCTCTGCGCAATGACGCTTCCGATCCCGTCGATCTCCTCCTGGATCTGCTTCTCACTGGCTTCGCGCAGGGCTTCCAGTGTGCCGAAATGCTCCGCCAGCAGCGCGGCGGCCTTGTCGCCCACGTTGCGAATGCCAAAGCCGAACAAAAGCTGATCCAGATTGTTCTGCTTGGAGCGCTCGATGGCCTGCAAAAGATTGTTGGCGCTTTTCTCCTTGAATTTGTCCAATGTGAGGAGTTGTTCCAACGTAAGATCGTAGAGATCCGCCGCCGAATGCACAAGTCCTTTGTCCACGAGCTGCGTGGCTACCGCCGTGCCCAGACCATCGATATCCATGGCTCCGCGGGAAGCGAAATGGATGATATTCCGCAGCGCCTGTGCGGGGCACTCCGGGTTGACACAGCGCAGAGCAGCCTCCAGCTTTTCTTCCTTTTCCGGGGCTTCTGCCCCGTCCTCGGAGAGCTGTGCTTTTTTGGCGGTCTGGGCCATTTTCAGATGCACCACCGGTGCGCCGCAGGAAGGGCAGGTCGTGGGCATCTGGTACAGCGGCGCATCCTGAGCGTGGGCTGTCACACCGATGACCTCCGGGATGATATCGCCCGCCTTGCGCACCTGGATGGTATCCCCGATGCGCAGTTCCAGCTGGCGGATAAACTCCTCATTGTGCAGGATCGCCCGGGAAACGGTGGTCCCCGCAAGGAACACCGGGTCAAAGCAGGCTGTCGGCGTCAGCACACCGGTCCGGCCTACAGCCACCTGGATGTCCCGCAGCGTCGTTTCCTTGACCTCGGGCGGATATTTGAACGCGATGGCCCAGCGCGGGAATTTATTGGTGGAACCCATGAGCTGACGCTGGGCGAAATCGTTCACTTTGATGACCGCGCCGTCCATATCGAAATCCAGCTTTGCGCGGTTCTGGCCGATCTGCTCGATCTCGGCAATGGCCTGCTCGATATCATGGACAACGTGATAGCGGGGCGAGACCGGAAGCCCAAGGCTTTTGAGGTAATCCAGACTCTCCGCATGGCTGGAAAGGTCATGCCCCCGTATCTGCTGCACATTGAATACAAAAATGGAAAGGCCGCGGCTCCCGGTAATGTGCGGGTCCTTCTGGCGCAGGGAACCTGCCGCTGCGTTGCGGGGATTTTTGAAGGGAGCCAGGCCCTGCAATTCCTGCTCAGCGCAAAGCTGACGGAACGCCTCGTGCGGCATATAGACCTCGCCCCGGACTTCCAGATATTCCGGCGCATTTTTGAGCTTTTTGGGGATGCGTCGGATGGCCCGCACATTGGCGGTCACGTCCTCGCCCACCACACCGTCGCCGCGGGTGGAAGCCCGCACCAACTCGCCGTTTTCGTATTCCAGACTGCACGAAAGACCGTCGATCTTGATCTCTACGACATATTCCGGCTCCACGCCCGACTCCCGCACACGGCGGTCAAACTCCCGCAGCTCACCCATGGAAAAAGCGTCCAGCAGGCTTTCCATTTTGACCGCGTGGGTCACTTTGGCAAAGCGCCCGCTGGGTGCGCCGCCTACCTTCTGGGTGGGCGAAGCGGGCGTAACGAGCTGAGGATACTGTGCCTCCAGCTCCCGCAGCTCCCGCGTCAGAGCATCATACTCAAAATCCTCCAGCTCCGGTGCATCCTGTTCATAATAGAGTTTGTTGTTTCTTTCAATGACAGCGCGCAGTTCTTCCACACGCTTTTTTGCCTGTTCCAATCCCAAACCTTCCACGTTTCTCCTGACCTCCCCCAACGCCGACACTTCATTGCGGCGTTGCTTCTCTTTGCGGCACTTCCGACTTCAGAACCGCGTTGCGCATTATTATATCACAAAAACGACCTCTGCGCGAGTGAAAGAGGTCGCCTTTTCAGCGAGATTTACATTTTGTATTTATCTGAAAAGATATGTTTCTTTTTATTCAACTTAAAAATAATACGAATTGTTTATTTTTTCTGTGCCGTTATTTATCGAGAATCTTTCTCCGCATTTCAGTCATGTTTATTCAAAATACATCTGATGTTTCGGCCCGCATTCTGGAGCAAATCAAAGGCCTCGTCAGGCGAATGGTTTTCGTATCGCAAAAAGGGCTGTCACATATGTGACAGCCCTTTTTCTATTTTGAATCTGGAGCGCTACCGCTTTTGCTGTGGAATGGGAAATGTTCCCCTTACTCCAAGCGGTCAAAATCATGATTTACGATCTCGACCAAAGAAAACTCCCCGTTTTCGTATTCAAATTTAAGGATGCAACAATTTCCAAGGCGTTCTTTTTGATCGACCTTTTGGTTCTTTTCCCAGTAACGCATAAACTGGCGGCAGGATGCCCCATGGGAGACTGCCAGGACCGTGTGGTGATCTTCCCTGCCCATGATCTCAGCAAGGGTGTCCGCGACCCGTTGGCGCAGTTCCATTTCCCCTTCGCCGCCGTAGGCCTTGAAAAAATCTCCATAGGGCAGTTTGGGGTTCAGGTCCTCGCTCTCGCCCTCAAAAACCCCGAAATTCCACTCTTTTAGACCTTTGGTGCGGACATAAGGGAGCATTCCGCCGGTGGCCAGTTCGAGTGTATCGCAGGCCCGCTCCGAAGTAGAACTGTAAGCATGGTCAAAAACGATCTTGTTATCGGAAAAGTATTTCCCCGCAATTTTTGCCTGTTTCTGCCCCAGCTCCGTCAAAGGCGCATCGCACCAGCCCTGTATTTTCCGCCTGAGATTGAACAAAGTCTGGCCGTGGCGCATCAAATAAAGCGTTTTCATGAAGGAACTCCCTTTCTTCATCTCACCATTATATGGACAACATCTTTTCCGCTTCAGTATAACATTGTTCCGTAATTTTCGCAAGGCGCTTTCCCATAACTCAAAGATCCGGTCTGCGCCCCTGCTCAGACCGGATCAAACGTTTTTGCCCCGCTTTCTTCAAAAAGTGGGAAGGACTTTTACAGTAAAATGCAGATCAGTCCGGTGCAGCCGTCGTTGATGACCTTTTCCAGCGTTTCCTGCAGCCGGGTGCGGGCTTCCTGCGGCATATGCAGGAGTTTGTTCTGCAACCCCTCGTTGACAAGCTCATGCAGACTCTTTCCAAAGATATTCGACTCCCACAGCCGCACAGGGTCCGATTCAAAATCTCCCAGCAGGCTCTGGACCAGGTCCTCGCTCTGCTTTTCCGTTCCGACAATAGGACTGATCTCTGTGTGGATCATCGCCTTCATCATGTGGATCGAGGGCGCGCAGGCCTCCAAACGCACCCCATAGCGTCCACCCTGCCGCACGATCTCGGGTTCCTCCAGCTTCAGCTCGTCGATGGTCGGCATCACGATACCGTATCCGGTCGCATCCACCTGTTCCAGAGCGCTGCGGATCTTGTCATACTCGCGTTTGGCACGGGCCAGTTCGATGATGCAGGGCATCAGCCCCGCCTCGTCGCCGATCTCAAGGCCCGTCTGTTCGCTGAGGACGCGGTAGAACACCTCTGGCTTCAGCTCCACGGTGATGCGTACACTGCCCTCGGACAGATCCATCCCGCTGACGCCTGAGCGCTGGACCGCCTCGCATTCCAGAGCCTGTGCTCCCGGACCGGCAGGGATATCCTTCATGCGTGCGGCGCGCTGTGCAAACTCCATGGCTGCGGCATAGACTTCCGCCTGGAGCCAGTGGCCATTGTCCAGCATCGTGACCCAGCGCGGCAGCGCAAAATCCAGTTCCCGCACGGGGAACTCATACAACACACGCTGAAGGATGGCGCCCAGAGCCGCACTGTCCATATCCAGACAGCTCACCGCAAGGACCGGCCGGCCATAATCCCGCTCCATCCCCTGTGCAAGCTGGCGGGTCTCCTCCGCAGCGGGATGGGTGCTGTTGAGCAGGATCACATAGGGCTTGCCCAGCGCTTCCAGCTCCGCGATGACTCGTTTTTCGGCCCGGGCATACCCTTCCCGCGGGATATCGCTGACCGAACCGTCCGTTGTGACCACCACGCCGATGGTCGAATGGTCACGGATGACTTTCCGGGTGCCGGTCTCCGCCGCAAGGTCAAAGGGGATCTCCTCGTCGAACCAGGGGCTTTTGACCATGCGGGGCTTGTCGTTCTCCTCGTGTCCCATCGCCCCGTCCACCATGTATCCCACACAGTCGATGAGGCGCACACGGCACTCTCCCCCACCCTCGAGCTGGAGCGGGACTCCCGCTTCCGGGATAAACTTCGGCTCTGTCGTCATGATGGTGCGCCCTGCCGCCGATTGGGGCAGTTCATCCCGGGCACGCTCCCGTGCTGCCGCCGACCCCATGGCGGGGAGAACGAGCTCCTCCATAAAGCGTTTGATGAACGTGCTTTTTCCGCTGCGCACAGGGCCGACGACTCCGATGTAGATATCTCCGCCGGTGCGCGCGCCGATCTGGCGGCAGACGGCATTCTGTTCGAGCTGTTCCATGCTGCTTCTCCCTTCCGTCACGTCACGCACCGGGCGGCGGCACACCGCTGCGCCCGTGATGTGTCCGTTTGCTACTGTATTTTATTCCTCCGGCGGTTGGGATATGACGGCTCTGTGGACAGAAAAAGTCCCCCGGTAAATGGAACGATTTCACTCACCGTCCAGAACGGGAGCACGCAGCCCACGGGATTTGCAGCCAGTGCATCCATACATGCACAGGCGTCAAGTTTTGTGTTCCAAACTCTTGACAAATGACAGAAGCTGGACTATGATAGCGAGTGTTAGCATACACAAACATTTTCCATACGTTCGGAGGCGGAACGACAACTATGACGTTAAAAGAACTAAAGATCGGTCAGAGCGCTGTGATCGACGCGGTGGGAGGAACCGGAGAGCTGCGGCAGCACTTTCTGGATATGGGTCTGATCCCCGGCGCGCAGGTCACATTGATCAAACTGGCTCCTATGGGCGACCCGATGGAGCTGCGCGTCCACGGCTACGAGCTGACGCTGCGTCTGGATGATGCGGCCCATATCGACATCACTCCTACGGCGGCTGCGCCGGACACGGCACCCGCACGCCCCGCCGAGCGGCCCGTGGAGCATCCCGGTCTGGGCGAGGGCGGCCGCTACCACACCAAAAAAGGCGAGACACCCCTGCCCGACGGTACTCCCCTGACCTTTGCGCTGGCAGGCAACCAGAACTGCGGCAAGACCACGCTGTTCAATCAGCTCACCGGCTCCAACCAGCATGTGGGCAATTTCCCCGGCGTAACGGTGGACCGCAAAAGCGGCGCGATCAAGGGGCATCCCGATACTGAGGTGACCGACCTGCCCGGCATCTATTCAATGTCCCCCTATACCAGTGAAGAGATCGTGACACGGCAGTTCATCATCAACGAAAAGCCCACCGGTATCATCAACATCGTGGACGCGACCAACATCGAGCGCAACCTTTACCTGACCATGCAGCTCATGGAGCTGGACAAGCCCATGGTACTGGCGCTGAACATGATGGACGAGGTGCGCGGCAACGGCGGCACGATCAAGATCAATAAAATGGAAGCGATGCTGGGCATCCCCATCGTGCCGATCTCCGCCGCCAAGAATGAGGGTGTGAACGAGCTGGTGGACCATGCGCTGCACATCGCCAAATATCAGGAGCGGCCGGGGCGCATGGATTTCTGTGGAGAAGATGATAATGGAGGCGCGGTCCATCGCTGCATCCATGGCATCATTGCCCTGATCGAGGACCACGCCAAGGCGGCAGGCATCCCGGTGCGCTTCGCCGCCACAAAGCTGGTGGAGGGAGACGGGCGTATCCGAAAGGCTTTGAATCTTGACCCCAACGAGGAAGAGATGATCGAGCACATCATCCTCCAAATGGAGCAGGAACGCGGCATGGACCGTGCCGCTGCCATTGCGGATATGCGGTTCCATTTTATCCAGCAGCTCGTGGCAGCAACGGTCGTCAAGCCCCGCGAGAGCAAAGAGCAGGTGCGCAGCAGCCGCATCGACCAGTTCCTGACCGGAAAATATACGGCCATCCCGGCCTTTGTCGCCATCATGGCGCTGGTCTTTTATCTGACCTTCAGCGTGATCGGAGCATTTTTGCAGGGGCTGATGGAGCAGGGCATCGACGCGCTGACCGCCGCGGTGGACGGCATGCTGACGAGCTGGAACGTCAATGCCGCGGTGCATTCGCTGGTCATTGACGGCGTATTCACCGGTGTAGGCAGCGTGCTGAGCTTTTTGCCCATCATTGTAACGCTGTTTTTCTTCCTGTCTCTCCTGGAAGATACCGGCTACATGGCGCGTGTTGCGTTTGTCATGGACAAGCTGCTGCGGCGCATCGGACTTTCGGGGCGCAGCATCGTGCCCATGCTCATCGGATTCGGCTGCACCGTGCCGGGCGTCATGGCCAGCCGCACACTGCCCTCTGAGCGTGACCGCAAAATGACCATCCTGCTCACGCCTTTTATGAGCTGTTCGGCCAAGCTGCCCATTTACAGCCTGTTCGCCGTCACCTTTTTCCCGCGTTATGCAGGGCTGGTCATGGTAGGGCTGTATTTTGTGGGCATCGCGGTGGGGATCCTCATTGCGTTCCTGCTCAAGGGCACCGTTTTCCGCGGCGAGGCGGTCCCATTCGTTATGGAGCTGCCGAACTACCGCCTGCCCGGTCTGAAGAACGTAGCCCAGTTGTTGTGGGAAAAGGCGCGCGACTTTTTGCAGCGTGCTTTCACGGTCATCTTCCTGGCGACCATCATCATCTGGTTCCTCCAAAACTTTGACCCGCTGCTCAGCATGACCGACGACCCGCAGAACAGCATCCTCGCGCTGCTGGCGGGCTGGATCGCTCCCCTGTTTGCGCCGCTGGGCTTCGGAGACTGGCGCATCTCCACCGCTCTCATCACAGGTTTTATGGCCAAGGAGAGCGTCGTTTCCACGCTGCTCGTCCTGTACGGTTCTTCTTCTGCTCTTGCAGCAGCGCTGACTCCTTCCGCCGCTGCGCCGCTGCTCATCTTCTGCCTGTTGTATACGCCCTGTGTCGCTGCGGTCGCCGCGGTCAAGCGGGAGCTGGGCGGAAAGTGGGCTGCCATCATGGTGGCAGATCAGTGCGTCATTGCATGGGTCTGCGCGCTGGCGGTTCGTTTTCTCGCGCTGGCACTGCTGTAACCGAAGTCTCTGGCCTCTGCGCTGAATTTTCAGTCCCATTTTTGGTCATTTCGTCGATGGCAACTGCGCTGTGGTTGTGTTACAATAGCTACTGTTGTGCGCCGAAGATCGGCAAAGGACATTGACGCAAAAAGGAGAATGAAACGATGGAACAGGGATTTCTTCTGCCCGGGCAGGAACGCTGCATCACCGCAAAGGACGCGAAGGGAGCTCCCATCATCCACTATACATACCGTTCGCTGCGGGGCGCGCTGTTCGACTGCGAGACGCGCAGCCTTGAGGAAGCACAGCGCCGCTGCGAGGACTGGCTGGTCACGCAGGACCGCTGCTACCGCAACTGAGGCCAGATCCCGAATATCGAAAGGCACAGAGCCAGCTTTAACGAGCGCTCTGTGCCTTTTTTATCGAAAACAAGTCTATCGCAGTCCATAGTCCCGCAGACAGCGGCAGATCCCTTCCGCTGTTGTATCGAACGAAATCCCTTTTTTGCGAAGCAGGCTGCAGTCCATGGCCAGATTTCGCTGGCGATCCAAGGGAACCAGCACAAGCGGAACTTCCAGCGCACGGGCGAATATCCGGGCTGTGGCAGCCATATCCAGCGGATTCTCGCTGCCAAAATTATAGACACCCCCCGGCAGGTCCAGCGTCAGGGCAAGCTGCTCGATGGCTTGGCGCACATATGTGACGCCACGGAAGTCCTTTTCCGAAAAGGCCAACGGACGTCCATGAAGAGCAGCTTGCAGGATGTTCAGCGGCAGGTTGCCGCGGATCGGCAAGCCATAACCGGGCAGATCGTACATCCATGTCGCGCGCAGGAATACTGCTTCTGGAAGGAGCGCAAGCACCCTCTGCTCTGCCTCCAGCTTATGTCGGCCATAGATGTTGGCAGGTTCCAAAGGCAGTGCCTCCGGCAGCGGGCCAGGCTGTCGGATCCCGGTATAAACCTGATCGGAACTGAAACAAATGAGTTTTGCTCCGACCCGCCGCGCCGCTCGTGCAAGCCAGAGTGGAAGCTCTACATTGGCGCGAAAGGATTCTTCCGGGTGCGTTTCACAGAAACCAGTATCCGACAGGGCAGCAGCATGCAGGATAATATCCGGTGCGAGCACCTCCACTTGTGCGCAAAGCTCCGCCTCTCCTGTCCGCGCAAAGAACCCGGACGGCAGCCGAAGAAGCTCATACCGCCCGCGCCATTGTTCCATGATGCGTGCACCGACAAAGCCGCCTGCACCGGTGACCAGAACTTTTTTCATATTTTCCGCCTTTCACTTTCCATAGAATTTTTTTGTGAGAGTAGCATGCCACCGCTGAAAAGTCAAGACACAGCATGAGATTTTTGATGATTCCGACAAGAGAGCGGAACCCCAGATCAGAACTGATACCTACCTCTTGCGGACGAACCTAAAACCGGCAGACGTCTCGTAAGCCTGTTACCAAAGTGTTACCACAGACGAAAAAAGCCCCATTTTTCAGGTCTGAAAAAGCCGAAAAACGGGGCATATTTTTACGTTATAATGTTATTTTTTATTCATTTGGGAAAGGGGCGGAAGGAAATTTTTCATTACTCGAGCTCAATCGTTGCCGGCGGCTTACCCGTGCAATCATAAAATACGCGGTTCACATGTTTGACCTCGTTAACGATGCGGCTGGTGACGACTCCCAATACATCCCACGGCATATTGTAGCTTTCTGCCGTCATAAAGTCAGTCGTAGTAACTGCACGCAGCGCAACTGCGTAGTCATACGTCCGCCCGTCACCCATCACTCCAACGCTGTGCATGTTGGTCAAAGCTGCATAGTACTGGCTGATCTCTTTATCCAAACCGGCTTTCGCAATTTCCTCTCGCCAAATCGCATCGGCGTCCTGAACAATCGCAACCTTTTCCGGCGTTACCTCGCCGATAATGCGGATCGCCAGACCGGGACCCGGGAAAGGCTGACGGCTGACCAAATACTCAGGAAGTCCCAGTTCACGCCCCGCCTGACGCACCTCATCTTTAAACAGACTGCGCAACGGCTCCACCAATTCCTTAAAATCAACCGTATCCGGCAGACCACCGACATTGTGGTGACTCTTAATGACCGTGGATTCGCCACCCAAGCCGCTTTCAACAACATCGGGATAGATCGTACCCTGTGCAAGGAAATCTACTTTCCCGATCTTCTTGGCCTCTTCCTCAAAAACACGGATAAATTCTTCACCGATGATCTTGCGCTTGCGCTCTGGCTCCGTCACGCCTGCCAGCTTGCTGAAATAACGCGCGCGTGCATCCACACAAATAAAATTGATGTCAAAATTGGGGTTCCCCGGTCCGAATACCTCACAAACTTCTTCCTTCTCATTTTTGCGAAGCAAGCCGTGGTCTACGAACACACAGGTCAACTGTTTCCCCACTGCCTTAGCCAGCATAGCCGCCAGGACCGAGGAATCCACACCTCCAGATAAGGCACAAAGTACCTTACCCTCTCCGATCTGTTCCCTCAGGGCTTTGATATTGCTCTCCACAAAGGAGTCCATTTTCCAGTCGCCCTTGCAACCGCAGACGTTGTACACAAAATTGCGCAGCATCTTCTTTCCTTCGGCGGTATGAAGGACTTCTGGATGGAACTGCAGCGCATACAGTCCCCTTGCTTCATCCTCGGCTGCGGCAACAGGACAGTTTGCTGTGTGGGCAGTGATACGGAAACCCGGTGCCGCCTGCTCGATATAGTCATTATGACTCATCCAGCAGATCGTCGAAGGCTGCACGTCCGGGAACAGCTTGCTGCTGTTGTCGACAAAAACCTCGGTTTTCCCGTATTCACGCTCCGGCGCACGGCAAACATGCCCGCCCAGCAGGTGCATCATAAGCTGGCTGCCGTAGCAAATGCCCA
Organism: Faecalibacterium sp.; assembly: GCA_051882435.1. Classification (GTDB taxonomy): domain Bacteria; phylum Bacillota; class Clostridia; order Oscillospirales; family Ruminococcaceae; genus Faecalibacterium. The sequence goes on along the minus strand of JBJERT010000251.1, from coordinate 1,793 downwards.
GCACCGGTACGCCCCACGTAAAGATCTCGGGATCGCAGGAGGGAGCATCCTCCAGATAAACGCTGTTCGGGCCGCCGGTAAAAATAATTCCTTTCGGATTTTTCGCCTTGATCTGGGCCAGAGGCGTTTTATATGAATAAATCTCACAGTAGACATTGTTCTCGCGGACACGGCGGGCAATCAACTGATTGTACTGCCCACCGAAATCCAGAACGATAACGGTTTCATGCTGCATGGATTTCTCCTTCCTTTCCGTTTAACGCAGTCCTATCGATAAGATAAGTATAGCACATCATCCAAATAAAAGCGACTGATTTTGTGAATTTCTCTGTCAAAAACTTTATTTCTCCCCATTGCTATCCGTTTGAAAGGAACCTTTTTCTGCCAGAAGCTCCCGCTGTTTCTTTTTACTGAAGCCTCCCAGCACAAGCTGATAAGATTTATCAAGCATTTCTTTCACCAGAGTATCCGGCACATCACCATCCGCACGAATAGAATTCCAATGGATCTTATTCATATAATATCCCGGGAGAATATCTTCATACTGCTGCCTCAGAAAATCACCCTCAGCCGGATCCAGCTTGAGCGTAATATAATACGGTTTCATTTCATCATCCAGGCAGACTGCCGCGAACAGTTTACCCCCGATCTGATAACGAATCCATTTCCAATCCGACTGAAAGTCCTTTGTCACCCCGGCTTTCTCAAGCAGATACTGGTCGATCCATGTATATTTCATCCGAACCTTCTCCTTTTCACTCTGCATTGAGTATAGCAGAATAGCGCTGCAAGAGCAAGCTCCTCCCCTTCTATAAATGCAAAAAGAACCCTTCCCATTTTTGAAATGGGAAGGGTTCTTGAAATGCTAGTAAACCTTACGGTCTGCGTTCAAAGACAAAATCACTCAATGATCTTGCCGACAACGCCGGAACCAACGGTACGGCCACCCTCACGGATAGCGAAACGCAGGCCCTCTTCCATAGCAACCGGGGTCAGCAGCTCAACGTGCATCATGACGTTATCGCCGGGCATGCACATCTCGGTGCCCTCGGGCAGAGTGATGATGCCGGTCACGTCGGTGGTGCGGAAGTAGAACTGAGGACGATAGTTGGAGAAGAACGGAGTGTGACGGCCGCCCTCGTCCTTGGTCAGGACGTAGACCTGAGCCTCAAAGACGTTGTGGGGGTGCACAGAACCCGGCTTCGCCAGAACCTGACCACGCTCGATCTGGGTGCGGTCGATACCACGCAGCAGAGCGCCGACGTTATCGCCAGCCTGAGCGAAGTCCAGAGACTTGCGGAACATCTCCAGACCGGTAACAGTGGTGGTCAGACGATCGGGCTTGATGCCAACGATCTCCATAGCGTCGCCGATCTTGGCAGTGCCGCGCTCGACACGACCGGTAGCAACGGTACCACGGCCGGAAATGGTCATGACGTCCTCGATGGGCATCAGGAAGTCCTTGTCAGCCAGACGGTCAGGAGTGGGGATATAGCTGTCAACAGCATCCATCAGCTCCTTGATGCAGGCATACTCGGGAGCCTCGGTGTCGTTGGAAGTGGACTCCAGAGCCTTCAGAGCAGAACCACGGATGATCGGGGTGTCGTCACCGGGGAAGTTGTACTCGCTGAGCAGCTCACGGATCTCCATCTCGACCAGATCCAGCAGCTCCTCGTCATCGACCATATCGCACTTGTTCATGAAAACAACGATATAGGGCACGCCGACCTGACGAGCCAGCAGGATGTGCTCACGGGTCTGGGGCATCGGACCGTCGGTAGCAGCAACGACCA
>JBJERT010000250.1:0-4159 GCA_051882435.1 Faecalibacterium sp. | reverse complement strand
CCCTCTGGGAGAGGTGGCATTGCGAAGCAATGACGGAGAGGGCGATTCCAAGAACTGCCCCACTGCAACGCGGGCGCAGCCCCCGCGCGCGGGAGCGCGCAAACGCTGCCCGCCCGACTTCCGGCTACTACAAAACCCTCTGCAAAACGCGAATGCGTTTTGCGACTGAAAAGCTTTTTCGGTTCCTTTTTCTCGAAAAAGGAACAAAACCCCCGTAATCCCCAGAAAAAAACACCCGTCTTCCGCAAAAAAGTTCAAAAAACAGGTGAACTCCGGGCAAAAATGTGGTATTCTTAGTGCATTCTATGGAACTGCGCCGGGGTTTCCGGCGCAAAGGGAGGGAAAGTATATGTTGCAACCTGGCATCCGCGGCGAGCAGACACAGCCCGTCACCGCGGAGAACACCGCCCGCGCGCTAGGCAGCGGCACACTGGAGGTCTTTGCGACTCCGGCGCTGGTAGCGCTGGCCGAAAAGACCTGCTGGCAGAGCGTCGCGGCCGAGCTGGAGGCGGGCAGCGGCACCGTGGGCACCAAGCTGGAGCTGGAGCACACCGCCCCCACGCCTGTGGGGATGAATGTGACCTGCGAAAGCGAGCTGACCGCCGTCGAGGGCCGTCGTCTGGTGTTCCGCGTCGCGCTGCGGGACGAGAAAGGGCCGGTGGGCGGCGGCGTCCACGAACGGTTCATCGTCAACGACGCGAAGTTCTCCGCCAAAGCCAACGCCAAGCGGGAGGGCTGAGGCGTTGGTCACCCCCTGTCCTCGGGCGTCTGCGGCGGCGCTGGCGCTTCGTCCAGCCGCAGCGGCGGCGGGTCGGCGCGCAGCAGCTCCTGCTCGGCGCGGCACTGTGCCTCGCGCAGCAGCCGGGCCGCCTGCTCGCTGGCGCGGAACAGCTCGAAATACAGGGCCTTGTAGTCCGGCGCAGCCCACACCCCCTTTCCCGAAACCGTGGTCTGGGGATAGTCTGCCCTGCGCCGGGGCAAAAATTCAAAGAACAAAAATGAGGGATCTGTTATGAACAAACGCAACCTTTCATGGGTGGCCGCCCTGCTGGTGTTCGCCCTGCTGGTCTGGGTCACTGCCGTCACGCCCGGCACGGTGGCCGACCCGGAATCTTACCAGTGTGCCGTTTACAGCACGGCGCTGTCCCTGCTGCCGCCGGTTATCGCCATCGTGCTGGCGCTGATGACCAAGGAGGTCTACACCTCTCTGCTGGTGGGCATCGCCTCCGGCGCGCTCCTGTACGCTAACGGCAATCTGGAGCTGGCCATCAACACCCTGTTTTTCCATGAGGACGGCGGCATGGTCTACAAGCTGGCCGACAGCTGGAACGTGGGCATTCTGGTGTTCCTGGTCATGCTGGGCATTCTGGTGGCCCTGATGAACAAGGCCGGCGGCAGCGCAGCCTTCGGCAAATGGGCGTCCTCCCATATCCATTCCCGGGCGGGCGCGCAGCTGGCTACCATGCTGCTGGGCGTGCTGATCTTCGTGGACGACTACTTCAACTGCCTGACCGTCGGCTCGGTCATGCGCCCCGTCACCGACCGTCAGAAGGTCTCCCGCGCCAAGCTGGCCTATCTGATCGACGCCACCGCCGCGCCGGTGTGCATCATCGCGCCGGTGTCGAGCTGGGCGGCGGCCGTCACTTCCTCGGTGCCGGACGGCTCGGGCATCAACGGCTTTACCATGTTCCTGCGCACCATCCCGTATAACTATTACGCCATCCTGACCCTCGTCATGATCCTGTTCCTTGTTTTCACCGGTCTGGACTACGGCCCCATGAAGACCCACGAGGTGAACGCCTCGGTGCATGGCGACCTGTTCACCACCGAGGACCGCCCCTATGGCGATGACTCGGACGCAGTGGAGCAGGCCCGGGGCGGCGTGGCCGACCTTGTGGTGCCGGTGCTGGTGCTCATTGCGGCCTGCATCTTCGGCATGGTCTACACCGGCGGCTTCTTCGACGGCGTGGACTTCATCACCGCGTTTGCGGATTGCGACGCCTCCATGGGTCTGGTGCTGGGCAGCAGCATCGCGCTGGTGTTCACCTTTGTATTCTACCGTGTGCGCGGCGTCATGAGCTTCCAGGACTTCGCCGCCTGTATCCCCGAGGGCTTCAAGGCCATGGTCAGCCCCATGCTCATCCTGACGCTGGCCTGGACCCTGTCCGGCATGACCGGCCTGCTGGGTGCCAAGTATTTCGTCGCCAGCCTGCTCAGCGGCAGCGCCGCCGCGGTGCAGTATCTGCTGCCCTTCATCATCTTCCTTGTGGCGGTGTTCCTTGCCTTTGCGACCGGCACCTCCTGGGGCACCTTCTCCATTCTGGTCCCCATCGTGTGCCATGCGTTCCCGCAGGGTGAGATGCTGGTCATCTCCATTGCGGCCTGCCTGTCCGGCGCGGTGTGCGGCGACCACTGCTCACCCATCTCGGATACCACCATCATGGCCTCTGCCGGTGCGCACTGCGACCATGTGAACCACGTTTCCACGCAGCTGCCCTATGCCATCACCGCGGCCTGCATCTCCGCGGGCTGTTACCTGATCACGGGTCTGTCCCAGGCGTTCCTGGGCGGCGCGGCGGGCACCCTGACCTCGCTGGTGCTGCTGGCGGTGTCCATCGTCGTGGAGCTGGTCGTGCTCAGCGTCCTGCGCGCGCGCATGGGCAGCCGCGAAAAGACCCCTGCCTGACGTTATTGATTTCTTAAAGGAGAACCATCATGCTGGAACAAGCATTTGAGTCTGTCTACACCAAGTTCAAGCTGCACTTTTATCAGAACGTATTCCAGCGCTTTGCGACCCGCGAGGCGACGCTGACCACGGTGGAATCCTTCTGCATGGAGGGCATCATGGCGATGGGCGAGCCGACCATTGCAGAGTTTTCCCGCATGATGCAGATCTCCACCCCGAATGCGGCCTATAAGATCGGCAGTCTGGTGCGCAAGGGCTATGTGGAAAAGATCCAGTCCACCGTGGACCGGCGGGAATACCATCTGCGCCCGACCCAGAAATATATCGAATATTACAGCATCAGCTATTCCTACCTGCACACGGTCGTCGAACGGGCGCGCCAGCGCTTTTCCCCGGAGGATATCGACAAGCTGGAGGAGATGCTCACCATCGTGAGCAACGAGCTGATGCCGGAGATGGATATGCTGGATAAGACCCGCTCCGCTGCGCCGGAGCATGAGACCGCGGACCAGCCAAAGCCGCCGCAGCTCTGAGACCGCAGCCTCTGTATCCCAAAGGACCGCCGTCTGCCCGGAAAGGACAGGCCGCGGTCCTTTTCTGCCGCTGTCGGGAATATGGCGGAGCTTTATGCATCTGGCGTCCTGAAATATTCGCATAAAATCGGGAGACGGATTGAATATAACGTAAAATATACATAGTAATCTGAATAAACATACAAAGTAACACAAAACCGCGGCCAAAACCGCCCAAGGTTTGGCGGTTTTCCGCATTGACGGGAAAGGCCTGCCGCGTATAATAAGAGGCATGACGCGGGCGGCAAGGCCCGCAGCCCCCGGGAATGCGCCCGGGCGCTTGAAAAAATAAAGTGTATGCGGAATGCAAAGGAGCGAAGAAATATGAAAAAGGAAAACATCAAAAAGGTCGTTCTGGCCTACTCCGGCGGTCTGGACACCTCCATCATCATCCCCTGGCTGAAAGAGAATTACAATAACTGCGAGGTCATCGCCGTTTCGGGCGACGTGGGCCAGGGCACCGAGCTGGACGGTCTGGAGGAGAAGGCGAAAAAGACCGGCGCGTCCAAGCTGTACGTTCTGGACCTGAAAAAGGACTTTGTTGAGAACTACATCTTCCCGACCCTGAAGTTCGGCGCAAAGTATGAGGAGTACCTGCTGGGCACCTCGTTTGCACGTCCCTGCATCGCCAAGGCGCTGGCGGATATCGCCATCCAGGAGGGCGCGGACGCCATCTGCCACGGCTGCACCGGCAAGGGCAACGATCAGGTGCGTTTCGAGCTGACCCTCAAGGCGTTCTGCCCGGATATGGCGATCATCGCTCCGTGGCGTGAGTGGGATATCAAGAGCCGTGAGCAGGAGATCGAGTACGCCGAGGCGCACGACATCCCGCTGCGCATCAGCCGCGAGACCAACTATTCCAAGGACAAGAACCTGTGGCACCTGTCCCACGAGGGCCTGG
>JBJERT010000249.1:0-4175 GCA_051882435.1 Faecalibacterium sp. | reverse complement strand
CGTTCCCAGGTGCTTTTTCGTGGTGGAGGCGATGGGAGTCGAACCCATGTCCGAAAGGAGTTCAGCGCAGGTGTCTCCGGGTGCAGGCGATCTACAACATTCCCTCCGCGTCACGCCGGTCGCCAGGCTAACGCTTTGGTAGCTTCATGAGTTCCTGCCGGTCCGCAAAGCTTAGGTCCGTTCAGGTGCTGTGTCTAAAGGACGCCCCGGCCCCACACGACACAAGAGTGGGCGGAACGCGCAGCACTCAGGCTGCGAGCAACTGATAGTTATTATTGTCAGTTATTGTTTTGGAGGATTTTAGAGCAGGTCCCCCGCTGCTACCCGCTGCCCAGGCCTCGCTCCCCCCGTCGAAACCTTTACGCCCCCATGAAACACGCCCCAGGGACGTGTGAGGAAACCCAAAAGACTTCTGCGGTGGGCTGCCGCCCGGAAAGATCAATAAAAGCTGCCGTTGGACTTGACGGCCCGGTCGATGGAGCGCTTGGCGTCGCGCGCGGCGGCGGTGGCGCGCTTGTCATAGAGCTTTTTGCCCTTGCACAGCCCCAGCTCCATCTTGACGCGCCCCTGCTTGAAGTAGAGCGACAGAGGTACGAGCGTGTAGCCCTGGAGCTTGCACTGCTGGTGCAGCCGCCGGATCTCATTTTTATGCGCCAGCAGCCGCCGCACACGCAGGGGGTCCTGATTGAAAATGTTGCCGTGGTCGTAAGGGGTGATGTGCATGCCCTTGACCAGCAGCTCGCCGTTCTCGATGTCCACCCAGCTGTCCTTGAGGTTGACGCCGCCGGCACGCAGGCTCTTGACCTCCGTGCCCTTCAGCTCGATGCCGGTCTCCAGCGCTTCCAGAACGAAATACTCGTGGCGCGCCTCGCGGTTGGATGCAATGGTCTTGACGGCCGGGCGTTCCCGGATGGGTGCCATAAGGTGCGCCTCCTTTCTTTGGTCTGTCGTATCAGTATACCACGTTTCTGCCGTTTTGCAAAGGGGAAATTTGGGGGAAACGTGTCAATTTTCCGTGCCGGGCCGGAAATTTTATAGCTCGTCGCGGCCTTCCAGTGCCCGGTAAAGGGTGCTCTTGTCGGCGTACTCCAGGTTGGAGCCCATGGGCAGGCCGTAGGCCAGACGGGTGGTGCGGATGCCCAGCGGCTTGATGAGCCTGGCCAGGTACATGGAGGTGGCCTCGCCCTCCACGGTGGGGTCCATGGCCATGATGACCTCCTTGACCGTGTCGTCCTTGAGCCGCGCCAGCAGTTCCTTGATGCACAGCTGGTCTACGCCGATGCCGTCCACGGGGCTGAGCAGGCCGTGCAGCACATGGTACAGCCCGTGATACTCCCGCATGCGTTCCATGGCCTGCACATCCCGGGGCGTCTCCACCACGCAGATGGTGCTGCGGTCCCGGTCGGTGCTGGCGCAGATGGGGCACAGCTCGGCATCCGTGAAGTTCTGGCACACACGGCAGCGATGCACGCGCGTATGCGCCCCACGGATGGCCTCCACCAGACGCTCGGCATCCTCCTGCGACATATCCATGACCTGATACGCCATCCGGGTCGCGTTTTTGTGGCCGATGCCGGAAAATTTACTGAACTCCTCGATCAGCCGCTCCAGTGGCAGCGTTTCATGTTCCATATGCCGCCTCCGCTCCGATCAAAGGCCGGGGATGTTCATGCCGCCGGTCAGCTTGCCCATTTCGGCTGCCGCCGTCTCGTCGATCTGGCGCACCGTGGCGTTGACCGCCGCAGCCACAAGGTCCTCCAGCATCTCGATGTCGTCCGGGTCCACCGCTTCGGGCTTGATGGAAACGCTCAGCACCTCGTGCTTGCCGTTCATTTTAACAGTGACCATCTCGCCGGAGGCGCTGCCGGTGTACTCGGCGGCTTCCAGCTCGGCCTGCTTGGCCTTCATGTCCTCCTGCATCTTCTGGGCCTGACGCATCAGGGCGTTCATATCGGGGCGGCCGAAGCCTGCGGGCATTCTTGCTTTCATAGTGTGTTCTCCTTTTGAATCGATGGGATCATCATTTTTTGCGGCGGGGGCGGTCGGTGTCCTCGATGGTCACTTCAAGCCCCAGCTTTTCCAGCGCGTGCAGCGACTGCTCGGCGTTGGCCGAAGGGCGCGCGGCGGCCTGCGGCTCGTAGGGGCCGATGGGAACCGTGATGCCGGATACCTGAGCGATCATCTTTTTGATGAGCCTCTGGCTGTCCTTGTTGGCGCGGATGAAATCACGGAAGGTCTTCCCCCCGTCGATCAGGACGCGGGTGCCGTCAAAGTAGGCCCTCGACTTGCGCAGATAGGTGTACAGCATGGGGTCCACCTCGCGCAGCTTCTGGATGACCTGCGGCCACTGGGGATAAGGGGCCGGGCCAGCCGACGGCGCGGCAGGCGGCGCCTCCTGTACGGGCGCGGCGGGCAGCGCAGGCTCCTCCATTGCCGCGGGGGGCGGCGGAAGCTCCTCGGATGCGGGCGGGGCGTCCTCTGGCGGCGGGGCCGTTGGCTCCTCCCACGGCAGCACCGCGTCGGCGGGCAGAGGGGCATCCTCCGCAGGGGGCGGCACTTCCGGGACGGGGGCCTGCGGCGGCTGCGGAGGCTGCGGCACAGGGGGCTTTGGCGCGGGCGAAGATGCCGCGGCGGGCGGCTCGCTCTCCCACGGAAGAACAGGCTGCGGTTCCGGTGCGGGAGGCTCCGGCTGCTGCGGTGTCTGAGGCGCAGGCGCAGCCGCGGCGGGCGGCGACTGGACAAAGGGGCGAACCGGCGCAGAAGCAAAGGGACGCGGCGATCCCGGGGCCTGCGGAGCTGCCGGAGCCGGGGCAGCGGCCGGCGCGGCGGCCGGGCGGGCAGGCTCGCTGAGGCTGAACAGCGCCAGCTCCAGCTCGATGCGCTGGTCACTGCCCCGCGCCATATGTTCCAGCGCGTTGCCCAGCGTGCGGATGGCGCGGATGGCCTCCCGTTTGCCGAGCTGCGGGCCTTTTTGAAGGTAAAGCTCCTCCTCCTCGGGCGAAACGCCGGAAAGCAGGGCCTGCCCGCCGGGCAGAGCCGCCAGCATCAGGGCGCGATAGTGGGCGATCAGCTCCTCGGTCAGGCGCTTGACATCCACCGACTGCTGCCGGAGCTGGGCGAGCTGCGCCAGCGCCGCGGCCCCGTCCTGTGCCTCCAGCGCGTCCGAGATGCGGAACAGATAGCTGCGGTCGGTCACGCCCGCCATGCGGCGGACCACATCCCCATCGATCTTTGCCGTGACGCCCGCGCAGGTGTCCAGAATGGACAGTGCGTCACGCAGCGCGCCGTCGGCCAGACGGGCGATCAGCTCCGCGCCGTCCGGGGTCAGCTCCAGCTGCTCCTGCCCGGCGATGTATTCCACCCGGCGGGCGATATCCTCCGGCCCGATGCGGGTGAAATCATACCGCTGGCACCGGGAAAGGATGGTAGCGGGGACTTTCTGGATCTCGGTGGTGGCCAGAATAAAGATAACGTGGGCGGGCGGTTCTTCCAGCGTCTTGAGCAGCGCATTGAACGCCGCTGTGGACAGCATGTGCACCTCGTCGATGATATAAACCTTGTACCGGCAGGCGCTGGGGGTGTAGGCGGTCTCGTCCCGCAGGTCGCGGATGTCGTCCACGCCGTTGTTGGAGGCCGCGTCCATCTCCACCACGTCCAGGATGCTGCCGTTGTCGATGCCGCGGCAGATGGCGCACTCGCCGCAGGGGTCGCCGCCCTGCGGATGCAGACAGTTGACCGCTTTGGCAAAAATTTTGGCGCAGGTGGTCTTGCCGGTGCCGCGCACGCCGGTGAACAGATAGGCGTGGCCCACGCGGCCCGCCATGATCTGGTTTTTCAGCGCGGTGACGATGGCACGCTGGCCCACCACGTCCTCGAACCGCTGGGGCCGCCATTTGCGGTACAGTGCACGATACATCCGGCTCTCCCCTTTCCCTGACGCAAATAAAAACGGACAGCGCTGACGGGGTTTGACCCCCGCCTTGCGTAACTCGGCATACGGATGCAGGCTGACTGAAACGCACGGAACACGCCGCTTAAGGCTGCTTGGTTCCCCACCTGACCTGGTTCACAGCGGCCCCATCGTACAGGGCCCGCATCCGTATGCCGAACCACGCAGCAGGCGCTGTCCGACACACCCAGAAGCTCTGGATGCTGTGTTATTGTACCATATTTTC
>JBJERT010000248.1:0-4206 GCA_051882435.1 Faecalibacterium sp. | reverse complement strand
AAAACCCCCGTGCTCCTCCGCAAGGCCCCGCACCATGGCGCAGAAATCCCGGCGGACGTCGGCGGGGGCAAGCAGCTCGACCTTGCCGCCGAAGCCGCAGACCCAGCCGAAAAACTGGTCGCTGACAAAGACCGGCACGTCAAAATGGAAGTGCGCGCCGTCCTCTTCCGGCAGGAACATCGGCTCCCGGCCAAAGCGTTCCCGCATGGCGTCGGCCAGATCAGCGGTGCAGCGCAGGGTCACGCGGCACTCCGGCCCGCCGTACATGCCGAAGGACTTCCGCAGATAGGCGGGCAGGTCGAAGCCCTCGAACTGCTCGCGGCCCGCCCGGGGCTGGTCCAGGATGCGGACATTCTCCACCCGGTCCACCCGATAATGGCGGATGCCCGCGGGCTGCTTCTCGTCCTGATAGGCGATCAGATAATAGCATCCGTTCTCCCATGCCATCTGCCACGGGCTGACGGTGCGCAGGCCGTCCTTTTTGTACCGGAACTGCACCTGTACGCCCGCGTTGATGGCCGTGTGCAGCGCGTCCACGCAATAGAGCAGCTGCTGGTTGGAGGTCTTGGGCCGCCCGTCCACATAGACCTGGCGCTGGAGCTGCCCTGCCTCGTGGCAGGAGCACAGCCCCTCCAGCTTGCGGATGAGGGCGCGGCTCTTTTTTTCCGGGATGAACCGGCTGGACTGCACCGCGTCGACCAGCAGCTTCAGCTCTGCCAGATCAAAGGTGCGGTCGGCCATCCAGTAGCCGCCGCCCCGGCCGCGCTGCAGCTCGATGTGGTAGCCCATCCCGTTCAGGGTGTCGATGTCGCTGTAAACGCTCTTGCGCTCGCAGGGGATGCCCTGCTGTTCCAGCATCGCCACGAGCTGCGGGACGTTGAGCCGGTGCTGCTCGTCGGTCTGCGTCTGGAAGATGTGCAGCAGCGCCAGCAGCTTGGCGCGCTGGCCTTCCTGCTTGGACATGGGGAGACCTCCTTTCGGCGGTGGGGAGCGGGCTGTCCGTCACAGCTCCTTTTTGTCAAAGGCCGCGCGCCGCTCGGTGGACAGGCGGAACATCTGTTCCAGCGCCTCGCGGTCGCCGGAGACCAGCGCCCCGCGCAGTTTTTGCAGCGCCGCGTCGAACTGGTCGATCTCGCTGATGAGATTCTGCCGGTTCCACAGGAACAGCTCCGCCCACATTTTATCATTGATGCGGGCGATGCGGGTCAGGTCCCGGAACGAGTCGCCCGTATATTCGCACAGCGAAGGATCGTCGTTGGCGCACATCAGGCTCACCGCGATGGCATGGCACAGCTGGCTGACATAGCCGATCATGCGGTCATGCTCGGCTGGCGAAAGGGTGCAGATGTGCCGGAAGCCCAGCACCTCGGCCAGCTCGTGCGCCCACTGGATGGCCTCGGGCGTGTTGCGCTCCGTCGGCGTGATGATGAAGTTCGCGGCAGAAAAATTCACCTCTGCCGCGTGCTCCACGCTGGAGGTCTCGCGCCCGGCCATGGGATGGCTGGCGATGAACTCCACCCCCGGCGGGCACAGCTCCTGGATCGGCTCTACCAGCCCGGTCTTGACACCGGACACATCGGTGAAGACACAGCCCGGCTTGAGCAGCGAGCCGTAGGCGCGGAACCACTCCAGCAGCGCGGTGGGATACAGCCCGAAAATGATATGGTCGGCCCGGCGCACCAGCTCCTCGAAGTCATGGGTCCGGCCCTCGCGGATGTATCCGTGGTCCAGCGCGTATTGCAGATGGCCCTCGCTGCGGTTGATGCCGTCCACGACGAAGCCCGCCCGGGTCAGCTCCAGCGCGTATTTGCCGCCCAGCAGGCCCAGCCCCACGATGAGATACCGTTTCGTTTTATCCAGCATAGTCTACCTCCACGCCCAGCGGCGCAATGGCCCGGAAGAAGCCGGGCCAGCTTTTTTCGATGGCCTCGGCGCCCTCGATGGCCAGAGGCAGCCCCGCGGCCAGCGACAGGATGGTCAGGCTCATGACGACGCGGTGGTCGTTGTGGCCGCACAGGGGGCGCAGGGGCGGGTGGAGCGGATGCCCGCCCTCCACCGTGATGGTGCCGCCCTCGCTGGACAGCACGCCGCCGCAGGCCCGCAGCTCGGCTTCCATGGCGGCGATGCGGTCGCTCTCTTTGAGGCGCAGCCGCCCGGCGTTGCGGATGACCGTGCGGCCCTGGCACAGAAGCCCCAGCACCATGAGGACAGGTCCAAGGTCCGGGCAGTCGGCCAGGTCGATGTCCACGCCGCGCAGCGCCGCGGGCGCAAAGGACACTGCGCCGCCCTCCCGGCGGAACTGTGCGCCGCAGCGGCGCAGGATGTCCAGAATGACCGCGTCTCCCTGCAAGGTGTGCTCGGCAAGGCCGGTCAGGGTCACGCCGCCCCGCACCGCGCCCAGCACGGCGGGAAAGGCCGCCTGACTGTAATCCCCCTCCACTTCATAGTCCCGGGGGCGGTATACCTGCCCGCCGGGGATGCAGAGGGTCGTTTCGTCCGCCCAGCGGCTCTGTACGCCGAAGGCGGCCTGCGCGGCCCGGGTCATTTCAATGTAGCTGCGGCTCTCGATGGGCGGCAGCAGGTGCAGGACGCTGTCCCCGTCCAGCAGGGGCAGCGCGAACAGCAGACCGCTGATGAACTGGCTGGATACATCGCCCGCCAGCGTATAGGCGCCGCTGCGCAGCGCGCCCTCGATGGTCAGGGCGCTGCCGCCCTGCTCGAAGCGCAGCCCCTGCTCCCGGAACAGCTTCTCATAGACCGACTGAGGCCGCTCCATGAGCCGCCCGCGCCCCGCAAAGGTCACGGACTGGCCGGAAAGGCTGGCCAGCGGGATGAGGAACCGCAGCGTGCTGCCGCTCTCGCAGCAGTCCACCGGCGCGGACAGAGGCAAAAACTGCCCCAGCCCCTCCACCACGGCGTCCGCTTCTCCCGCCTGTACCCGGGCGCAGAGCTGGCCCGCCGCACCCAGCGTGGCGGAAATATCCTTGCTAAATTCCAGATGTGTGATGTGGGAAGCGCCCCGGGCCAGCGCGGCGCAGAGGACTGCGCGGTGCGCCATGCTCTTGCTGGGCGGCGCGGCGATGCTGCCGCCCAGCGGCCCGGCGGCGCGGATGGTCACGACCATGCGGCCCACCCCGTCACATCTCGCGGCCGATGGCCCACGCGACCTGACGGCACTTTGCCATCGCCTGCGCGAAGGAATCGGGCGTCAGGCACTGGGCACCGTCGCTCCACGCGTGGCGCGGGTCATAGTGGACCTCGACCTCGAGGCCATCCGCGCCCGCGGCAACGGCGGCGATCATCATCGGCTCCACAAGGTTCGCCTTGCCGGTGGCGTGGCTGGGGTCCACCACCACGGGCAGATGGGTGCGCTCGTGGACGATGGGCACCGCCGACAGGTCCAGCGTGTTGCGGGTGTACTTCTCAAAGGTGCGGATGCCGCGCTCGCAGAGGATGACCTGCTCGTTGCCGCCCGCCATGATGTATTCGGCGCTCATGATCCACTCCTCGATGGTGTTGCACAGGCCGCGCTTGAGCAGCACCGGCTTGTGCATCTTGCCCACCGCCTTGAGCAGCTGGAAGTTCTGCATGTTGCGCGCGCCGATCTGCACCACGTCCACATACTCCTCAAACTCGGGGATGCGGTCCTCGCTCATCAGCTCGGATACGATGGGCAGGCCCGTGGCCTCGCGCGCCTTCACCATGTCCAGAATGCCCTCGGTCTCCAGACCCTGGAAGGAATACGGAGAAGTCCGCGGCTTGTAGGCGCCGCCGCGGAACAGGGTCGCACCGCCCGCCTTGACGCCGCTGGCGATGCGCAGGGCCTGCTCGGCGCTCTCGATGCTGCACGGCCCGGCCATGACGGCGATCTTCTCCTTGCCGCCGATCTTCACGCCGCCGCAGTCGATGACCGAGTCCGCCGGATGGAACAGCCGGTTCGCCCGCTTGTAGGGCGCGGAAACGCGGGTCACATTGTCCACCCACGGGTTGGACAGCACGTCCCGCTCGTCGATCTTGGTGGTGTCGCCCACCAGACCAAAGACATTGTAATCCTTGCCGGTGATGAGCGTCACGTCCAGACCCAGCTTCTCAAATTTGTCAACGATCTTTTCCAGTTCCTCTTTCGGAGTGCCCTTTTTGGTCGAAATAATCATGGGACCTGATTCCTTTCCTCTGTCAATAAAAATCCCCCGGCCCGCACCTGTG